>NZ_CP103300.1:2402500-2610000 GCF_025562755.1 Endozoicomonas euniceicola | reverse complement strand
AATTCCTTGTCGGGTAAGTTCCGACCTGCACGAATGGCGTAACGATGGCCACGCTGTCTCCACCCAAGACTCAGTGAAATTGAAATCGCTGTTAAGATGCAGTGTATCCGCGGCTAGACGGAAAGACCCCGTGAACCTTTACTACAGCTTCACAGTGGATCTTGATGTTGCTTGTGTAGGATAGGTGGGAGGCTTTGAAACGTGGACGCCAGTCTGCGTGGAGCCGACCTTGAAATACCACCCTGGCAATATTGAGGTTCTAACCCAGGTCCCTAACCGGGATCGGGGACATTGTGTGGTGGGTAGTTTGACTGGGGCGGTCTCCTCCCAAAGAGTAACGGAGGAGCACGAAGGTTGGCTAAGCACGGTCGGACATCGTGCGGTTAGTGTAAAGGCACAAGCCAGCTTGACTGCGAGACGTACATGTCGAGCAGGTACGAAAGTAGGTCTTAGTGATCCGGTGGTTCTGCATGGAAGGGCCATCGCTCAACGGATAAAAGGTACTCCGGGGATAACAGGCTGATACCGCCCAAGAGTTCACATCGACGGCGGTGTTTGGCACCTCGATGTCGGCTCATCACATCCTGGGGCTGAAGCCGGTCCCAAGGGTATGGCTGTTCGCCATTTAAAGTGGTACGCGAGCTGGGTTTAGAACGTCGTGAGACAGTTCGGTCCCTATCTGCCGTGGACGTTGGAAGTTTGAGGAGAGCTGCTCCTAGTACGAGAGGACCGGAGTGGACGAACCACTGGTGTTCGGGTTGTGTCGCCAGACGCATTGCCCGGTAGCTAAGTTCGGACGGGATAACCGCTGAAAGCATCTAAGCGGGAAGCCCCCTTCAAGATGAGACTTCCCTTGACCCTAGAGGTCACATAAGAGACGTTGAAGACTACGACGTTGATAGGCGGGGTGTGTAAGCGTTGTGAGGCGTTGAGCTAACCCGTACTAATGACTCGAGAGGCTTGACCATATAACGCCAAAGCGATTTGAAGAGCTTGAAGCTATAAGCTTGAAGCCGGAAGCTGTACGCAATAGTGAGAGAGTGTAGAGCAAGAATAAACAAAGCTGTTTAAGTATATTTTGGATTCCAGGAGCGTTCAGCTTCGAGCTTTAAGCTTATAGCTTCCAGCTTGAGAGCCGAAGGCTCGACCAGTTTTGCCTGGTGACCATAGAGCGTTGGAACCACCCGATCCCATCCCGAACTCGGAAGTGAAACGACGCATCGCCGATGGTAGTGTGGGGCTTCCCCATGTGAGAGTAGGTCATCGCCAGGCACTTATTTAGAAAACCCCAGTCGAGAAATCGATTGGGGTTTTTTCTATGTGCTGAAAAAACAAACGCGACATCTAAGAAGAACCGGATGAGGGGAGACCTTCAAGTCCGGTTCTGTGAGCAGCGGAAGGGGAGGTTCCTACCGCTGACTCGACAATATACCTATCCTCGGGTTATTGGAAAAAACTTCTTCTTGGGCAGTAGCAGGTTGACGACAGGTGAAATATTGGTCTTATGAATCTGATACGACGGTCTGTAATGACCACTGTGATTAGTCCAATATATTAGTCTTCCATTTTCAAGACGAAGTCCACCAGCGTATAAAACAGAGCTAAGGCCGCTTATTGAGGTATGCCCCCCAGTCCTTGGTACTTCTAAAATCTCCGGGCTTGGCTTGGGACGTCTTGGATCATCCCTATCATCATGGATTGGTAACGGGACACAAAATACCTGTAAAGGCCGCTCTATGAGAATTACAAAATCAAAATTAGCAGTAGGTGAATTTATTATTATATTCCCGGTTTTAGGGTCAGGGCTTTGTCTTTGTAAAAAATAGAAATTTTCAGTTTTTAACAATTCAAATATATAGCAGCTCTCTGCAGGTTTAGCACAAAGAAACGCATGCGGATAGTGATTAGGAAGCTCTTTTACCTGCAAACGTCTTTCAAAAATAGCAGAAAGCTCTGTAAAATCATTCCTATTAATCATAAAAAAAACCTCGTAAGGATGTAACTGGAATAGCTACAACAACTCAAGAGAAGCAACAACAGGAAATCTGCCAACAATCTGTATGAGGGTCGGAAGCCGCCATTGGAAGAATAGTTCATCCTCAGGCACTTGATTAGAAAAGCCCGATAGAGCAATCCGTCGGGCTTTTTCTACGTGCGAAAATAAACGTTCTGAATTTAATTTCAGATCAATTTAACAACTCCTTCATTCAGCAGTCGTTTGCTTTGGGTTTGATCCCAGGGCATTTCTGATCGCTCATCAACCCTGATCGAAATAGCTTTCGCAGATCATCTCCGTCTCATTTCCCATCCCGAACTCGGAAGTGAAACGACGCATCGCCGATGGTAGTGTGGGGATTCCCCATGTGAGAGTAGGTCATCGCCAGGCACCCAATTTACCTTGAGTTCGCTCAAGGCTGTGAAAACCCCAGTCGAGAAATCGGTTGGTTTTTTGCTATGTGCTAAAAAAACAAACGACACATCGGTTTATGCTCCTTGGCTTATAAAAGCGGGTTGTATATAGTCCCCAGCCTTTGTTGTTTCCGGAGTGTAAAACGATATGCCTCAATCAAAACCTCTGCTGTCTGAATACGATGTCATCGTTATTGGCGCTGGCGCATCCGGTTTGATGTGCGCCCTGACGGCAGGTGAAAGAGGCAGACGGGTTCTGGTGCTCGATCATTCCAACAAGATCGGCAAGAAGATTATCATTTCTGGCGGTGGCCGCTGCAACTTTACCAATCTCTGTACAGAGCCGGGAAATTATCTCTCCGACAACGGTCACTTCTGCAAATCAGCCCTTTCCCGCTATACGCAATGGGACTTTCAGGCGCTTGTGGATAAATATCAGGTAGCCTGGCATGAAAAAACTTTAGGGCAGCTTTTTTGCGATGACCGCTCACAGCAAATAGTCGATTTATTGGTGAGCGAATGCAGGGATGTTGGTGTCACTATTCGAACCAAAACAAAGATAGAAGGTATTGAACACCAGAATAATGATAGAACGCCGGTTTATCATCTGGAGACATCTTCCGGTAAGTTTTCTACCCAGTCTCTTGTTGTAGCAACAGGTGGGCTGTCATTCCCAACTATGGGAGCTACGGGCTTTGGCTATCAAGTGGCTGAACAATATGGACATAACATTATCCCGACCTGCCCTGCCCTTGTGCCTTTGACCATGTCTAAAAAATGGCTGGAGCAGTTTGCCGAATTGTCAGGAGTAAGTGCTGAAGTGATTGTGAGCTGCAATGGTCAGTCTTTTAAAGAGAACCTATTGTTTACCCACAGAGGGATAAGCGGTCCTGCTATTTTGCAGGTATCTTCTTACTGGAAAGTAAACGACAGTATTTTTGTAAACTGGCTGCCTGCTGTTTCAGCTTACGATTTTTTAAAGGAAGCACAACAACGTCGGGCAAAAGCTGAAACCCAGACAATTCTGGCAGAACATCTGACAAAACGCCTGGCCAATGCTCTGTGTGAGCACGGTAAGCTAAGACTTTTAACGGAGAGTGGTCGTAAAGCCATCAGTCATTACAGTCACTCAGAGTTGGAGCAGTTAGCAAATGAGTTTGAAAACTGGGAAATGCAACCAACTGGCACCGAAGGATATAAAAAAGCAGAAGTGACTCTGGGTGGAATCTGCACCAGTAAAGTGTCGTCTAAAACATTTGAAAGTCGATTGCAGCCAGGGCTGTTTTTTATCGGTGAAGTGCTGGATGTCACCGGTCACCTGGGTGGATTCAATTTCCAATGGGCGTGGGCATCCGGGCATTGCGCCGGGCAGTTTGTCTGAATGAAACAAATCCGGTTGGCTTGATATTTGATTCAGCGTTACCCTTGCTGCATCCCATGATGTGTTTCAAGGAATATTGTAATGAAATTCATAAACCGCTGCGTTGTCAGCCTGAAACCTGCACAGCCATTTATCGACTGGGTTAAATCCCTTGGTGCCGATCTGCCTGAAGACTGGTCACTGGAAGGCGGCGCTTATCTGCTCGATGAACAGGATACTGAAGAAGCACTGAATATCATCATTGACCAGAACGCTTGCGATATGATGGAAAACGAACTGTCCGCCTGGGAAGAAGATCCTGCTCGCTGGCCCAGGGAGCGAAATGCTACACAACTGCGCAGCTGGTTTCAGCTGCATGTTGCTGTGGCGGGCTTTGATTTGGGCAAGGATGATCTGATGCGTGCCGACCTGGCTGACCTTGAGGTTATGTAACCGCCGAATAATGCAACGGGCTACGGACTACGAAAACAGAAAATGAGTGAAGACATACCACAACCCCTTTCCAAAAAGCACAATTTAGAAAAGCACGATGAGCCATTGGAAATCCTTTATAAGGACAGCTGTCTGGTTGCTGTGAATAAGCCTTCGGGGTTGCTGGTTCACCGCTCCATGATTGATCGGTACGAAACCCGTTTTGCCTTGCAGGAAGTCAGGAATCAGATTGGCCAGCGGGTTTATCCATTGCACAGGCTGGATAAGCCTACATCCGGTATTCTGCTGTTTGCGTTGTCTCCGGAAATAGCGAGGCAAATGGGGCAGCAGTTTGAATCAAACCGTGTGAAAAAAAACTATCTCGCGATTGTGCGCGGCTATGCTCCGGAATCTGGTGTTATAGATCATGCTCTCAAGGAAGAAATGGATAAAATGGCAGACCGCAAAGCACGCCAGAACAAACCTGCCCAGGACGCTGTAACAGAATTCACAAGACTGGCGACCATTGAGATTCCTGTTGCGATAGACCGTTATCCACAGAGCCGCTATTCACTGGTTGAAGCCCGGCCGAAAACAGGACGCAAGCATCAGATTCGTCGTCACATGAAGCATATTGCGCACCCGATTATAGGGGACGCAAAACATGGCAAGGGAAACCACAACCGTTATTTTGCCACACACTTTGCAGCTGACCGTCTGTTGCTGGCCTGTATTGAAATGGAAGTCATACATCCGGTCACTGGTAAGCCTCTGTCTTTAAGGGCATCGCTGGACAAGCGTTTTACAGACCTTATCAACCGATTTGGCTGGGCTGATAGAGTGAGTGAATGTTTGCGCAAAGAAAAGCAATAGAATAGTTTTTATCCTTTAAATACACGATTTTGCTGGTTTTAGTTCTGATACTAGAGCTTATTGAATTTATTGGTTATTCTTTTATTTCTACTATTTCTGCCAAGGTCTATAAACGATAATTATCCATTTAATTCTCGTGATTGCTACTGAGCTCGATGTATGAATACTCTGGAACGTTTATCCCAATACCGCTTTACGGCTTCCCAGCTCGCTCGCTTTCGTCAGCTTGGTGAGTTTCTGGGGCGGCAGCCACTGGTTACTCGGCAGCAGCCTGAAGTGCTGGATACTCTGCGGCAGGTGGCAACGCTTGAGTCGGTGGAATATGGCAACAGTTTGGAAAATATACTTGCGCCGAGAGAAATCATCCGCAAATTGGTGTTACAGGAAATACGTCCAAGAACGCCGGTTGAGCGTCAGATAGCCGGTTATCATGATGTGCTGGAAATGGTGGTTGATCCGGCAGAGCACACCAATCTATCGGTTAGTTTGATCAGCCAGCTGCATGCCCTGCTCTATAGCCATCTGTCCCACGAGGGGGGACGCTGGAAAGCGACAAACAAGGATATTGTCGAACGTGATACTGACGGCACCATCAAGGGAGTGCTTTATCGTACAGTGCCAGCGGCTGAAACAGCTGCCGCCGTGGAAAAAACGGTTGAGCTGTATCACGGAGCCCTGGACCGTAAGGTTGAGCCGTTGTTGGTGATCAGCTGCGCGGTGCTGGATTTTCTCTGTATTCACCCATTCAGCGATGGCAATGGCCGTATTGCCCGCTTGTTAGCTTTAATCATGTTGTCTCTGAATGGCTACCATGCCGGGCGTTTTATCAGCCTGGAACGAATATTCGCCCAGAATCAGGCAGCCTACTTAGATGCGCTGCAACGTAGTGTAAAGGGGTGGCATGAAGGCACGCACAACCCAATGCCGTGGATTAACTTCTTCCTTGACGCTTTGATTCAGGCTTATGAGGAACTGGAAGTCCGTGTGGAAGCCTTGCAGGGGCAAAGTAGCCGGGCACCCAAATCACAGTTGATAACGGTAGCGATTGAAGAACGGGAAGACCCATTTTCTGTGGCGGATATCTGTTTGCAGATTCCCACTGTCAGTCGTGAGCTGGTGAAGAAAGTGATTCAGGGCCTTCGGGAACAGGGGCGTCTGAAACCCATTGGCAAGGGGCGGGGTTCGCAATGGCAGAAAGTGAGTTAGTAACAACTTGCTTTGTGCTCCAGTGATGAGCCGGTTTTGTTCCGGCTCCATTCTTTTAGAGCATTTTTTTCAAGACATCGTTTTCCGGAGAATCCATAAAACGATGCTTCAAAGCACCCAGGATATGTAGGGCAATGATGCCAAGAAGGACGAAGGGAATAGAGGTGTGAATACTGTGCAGCTGCCCGGCCAGTTCTTTATTGTTTTCGATGACCTCGGGCAGTGTCAGCCCAAAGAAGGGAATGGGTTTGCCGCTAAATTCAGACATAAGCAGACCACTGACAGGCACCGCTATCATCAGCAGATACATCGAAAAGTGGGCGAGTTTTGCCAGTGCTTTTTCGAACGAAGGCAATGTTTCAGACAGTTTGGGGTGCTTGATTGAAAGGCGAATGATGATCCGCGCAACAATCAGCAGCATAGCCAGTACGCCAAAGGATTTGTGCCAGAAGTAGATGTCGTATTTATAGGGGGCTGTGTCCGGGTCTAAACCTGCCATAAACCAGCCACTGCCGATCATTCCCAGAATGGTGATAGCCATCAGCCAGTGCATGAGGCGCATTAAGACAGGGTATTTTTCAGTTTCCATCAGGCTTGTTCCTCTTGTTGTTGGCTTCTTCACAAATCAGCAACGCTGTTACCAATCTGTAAATTGATAAGTAAGAAAGTAGAGTAGCAAGTGTATGTAAGAGAAACCAGAATGGCTCAGGCGGACAGATAGGCAAGTATCTGTACCTCAGAGAAAAAATCGTCGATGAAATGGCAGGTGAAGTGCAGGGTAAAAAACAAAAGGCGTGAACCCCCGGCGATCTCCCCGGAATGATCCGATGAGTAGCCCTTTGAAGTAACAGGCCTATACTCTGCACTCCTAAAAAGAGGTACGCAGCATGCTGAATGAACATTTGTATGAAATTCTTGTTGATCTTGGGGCGGACAAGGACAAGGCGAAAGAGGCTGCAAAGGAAGACAAAGAGCTCTTGATTAAAACCGCAACGAACGCAACATTCGTTGTTATGATTAAGGCTCAAGCTGCCTTGTTAGATTTTTAAGAAGGACGTTTCTCGCACCGTTGATGTCTCTGTCAACGGTGAAACCATTGCCTTTTATAACTTTTGATGAACCAAGCCGATCATCAATACTGCCATCCCATGAGCGGGTCTTTGACGTGTACGCTTCATTGCAATCCACAACGTGCTTTCCGTACTTTCTGGCGTACCACTTCAAACGCACCTTAAACCCGTAATGATTGAGATCTAGCATCTGGCGGCAGGTATTCCGGCGTATGGTACGCACCTTTTTGTCTTTTCGTGTGACCATACCCCTCGTCTCGAAAGACGGCAGAAAGATAACGTCATAATTGGATACAAGCTCGAACGCCAGTCGGTTATGCAAGTCCAGAATAATGTCATCTTTCTTGCACTTGAGGCGGTTAATCTCTTTGTCAAAGTTGACAATACGATCCTGCGCCCACTGAGGCATGTCAGGAAACTTTATGCCTTTTTGGGTGTTTAGAATCTTTTGTTTTTGCCCAATGAAATTGTCAACTCGTTTCATAAGCGGGAACAACTTTTCTTTGGCAAAGTCATTTCCTGCAATTAAAGCCTCTTTATCGCTGAAACAGGTAGCAAAAGTTCGCACTCCGGGGTCGATCCCAACACACTTCACTGCGCCTTGGATATCGGCATTGAGTTCTATGTGTTGTTGAACCTGAATGAACCAGCGCCCTTTGTCACAGGTAATAACGCATGATTTACCAATGGCTTCGGCAGGCACTTCTTCCGTTAGATGGATTCTGCCCAACGCATTAACGCAAGGGTTCAACCCCTTTGGCAGTCTATCAATAGAGAATGAGTGCCTGCTTCCTTTACGGCTCTTAAAACTTATTTCTGAGAAACCTCCACTTGCCCCTTTGAGTTTTTTGTTTTTACTGCAAACAGACTTGAATGTTGTCGCTGCCGCTAGTGTTCCATTATCTGAAATAATAGAGTTATAAGCCCGTCCATTGTCTTTTTGCTCCTTCTCCACCTGAGCCTTTATCGACGGGCGCATATTAATAAATTTACCATTTTCGTCCTTGTATTTGTCATTGCGGAACCGCTCCACAGCCAGGTTGTAAGAACGCCTGTAAAGAGCAAGTGCATCCCTGTAGGCCGGTTCATTCTCCGGGTAAATTCTGATCCTTTTTGATGCTACGATCTTTGCGCCTTTTAGCGGAACGCTGTCCGTAGTGGCTGTTGCAGAACGAGGTAATGAAACCGATAAGCTCATGGGTATCAAAGGCTTCACCGGAACCATTCGAGTCATCCAAAACTTCGATTTGTCCTCCTGATAATTCAACGAGCCACTTGATAAGTTCGAATCCTGATCGTGCGAGCCTGTCTTTTGTGGTAACCACAATGTGGGTTGGATGGTCGCACATCGCTGATTCCAGAATGGTTTGCAGTCCTTTTCGTTTAAAGTTGAAAGCACTGGCAATGTCACTGATAAATTCTGCGTCAGGATGCCTTTCGAGCAAGCGTCGCCTTTGCGTAGCAATGGAAGATTTTTGCTTCCCTGAGCTAACCCTTGCATAGCATATCTTCCTCTGCTGGTTGATGAATATGCGGTAGTGACCCCCGCTCGTTTGCATTATTTTCTCGTAATGACCGCTTTCGATCTTTCGCCTTATTGTCTGGGTTGTTACGCCCTCAATCTTGGCAAGTTTGGTTGTGGATACCCACAAAATAAACGCCTCTGGCTATCTATGTTGTTGTCAGTATAACAAGTTATGTTGCGATTGTTGCATTTTTATTTAACTGTCAGAGATAAGGGGACTGATCTTCGAGCTGACCCGCCAGTCAGCCGAAATGAATACTCGGTTGATCGTGGTCGAGTCTGATATTTCAATCCTGAAAAACGATGTCAAATCACTGGATATGCGATTCGACGTAATGGATAACAAAATGGATTACCTGACTAATCTGGTAAAAGAACTGGTGCTTGCGAGCAAGGAGTAATCAAGGAGCAATAGATGAACAAGGACGCTCATTTAACCAAACACTTCAAGCGATCTGAACTGGCCAGCGAATGCGGGTGCGGTGTAGAACCGTGTACCAGTTGATGACGCAGCTCTTGAGTGTTGGGAAAGAAGGTATAAGGCTACCTTGCAACAGCTCCCGGAATTTTATCAACAATGGCTGTAACCGATTCACTGTAAAGAGGCTCCAGCTCCTCAGATGCTGTGACGCACATCCCCAGATCTCTGAGTAAGCCATCTTTAAGGCCATAAATCCAGCTGTGTACGGCCAGCTCCTGCCCCCGGTCCCAGGCATCCTGAACAACGGTTGTCTGGCAGACGTTAACCACCTGCTCCAGAACATTCAGCTCGCACATTCTGTTGACCAGAGCCTGGTCGTTGCTAATAAGCTCCAGAGCTTCCTTATGTTTGTGTTTGACATCCTGAACATGGCGCAGCCAGTTATCAATCATACCCAGCTTGCTGTTTCTGGTGGCTTCAGCCACGCCGCCACAGCCGTAATGACCGCAGACAATAATGTGCTTGACCTTCAGGTAGTCCACGGCGAACTGAATAACGGACAGGCAGTTCAGGTCGGCGTGAATAACCTGGTTGGCAACATTACGGTGAACAAACAGCTCGCCGGGAAGCAGGTCAGTAATCTGGTTAGCGGGTACACGGCTATCGGAACAACCGATCCACAGGTATTCCGGCGCTTGCTGTTGTGACAGTTTTTCAAAGAAGTCCGGATCTTTCTGGCGGACAGAGGCTGACCATTGTCTGTTGTTATCGAATAGCTTTTGTAGTCGACGCATGATCCGAATTCCGTATCTGTTACCAAATTGATTTACATCCTAGCAGACACTCCGGAACTGGCGGAGTTCCGGAGTGTAGCAATTTGTTATCGGTGCTGGTTCACTTGATCGCGCAGCTCGATAGTTGCTGTACGGGCAGCTTCGGCGAAATTCTCATCGTTACCCGCGTAGATAATGCCACGGGATGAGTTAACGATAATGCCTTCACCTTCACGGTTCAGACCGCTTTTAACCGTCGCTTGAACATCACCACCCTGAGCACCCAGCCCCGGAACCAGGAAAGTCATGTCGCCAGTAATTGCACGAATACGCTTCAGCTCGTCCGGGTTGGTGGCTCCAACAACCAGCATGATGTTGTTATTGCTGTTCCAGTCTTTCATGGCGGTTTCAGCAATGACCTCATACAGGAACTGGTTACCGACCTTCAGGTTCTGGATAGCACCTGCGCCCGGATTGGATGTACGGCACAGCACAATGGTGCCTTTATCTTCATAACGGGTGAAGGGTTCTACCGTATCAATGCCCATATAAGGGTTAATGGTAACGGCATCAGCACCATAGCGCTCAAAGGCTTCCCTGGCATACTGGTCAGCGGTGCTGCCAATATCACCCCGTTTGGAGTCAAGAATAACCGGAATGTCCGGATAGTTGTCTTTGATGTACTCAATGGTCATCAGTAGCTGGTCTTCTGCACCAAGAGCGTGGTAATGAGCAGCCTGGGGCTTATAGGCACAGACCAGGTCATGAGTGGCATCAATGATGTACTTGTTGAACTCAAAAACAGATTGATCCAGCTCTTGAAGATGAGCCGGGAATTTTTCAGGCAGAGGGTCGAGGCCAACGCAAATGAGAGAGTTATTTTTGCGCATAGCAGCACGGACTTGATCCAGAAAACGCATAGCAAAGCCTTATTACATAATCTGGGCGCGCAGTGTAACAGAAATTATTTGCTATCGCCTCTGCTGAGAAAATCAGGTATGGTCTGCGCCTTCCCAATAACACCCTTTTACAGGACTCTGTTGCATGCATGAACTTTTAATACCGGACGTCGCACAGATTGAAGCCTGGCTGAGACAGGCCGGTTACGAGTTCTGGATGTGCGACCGCTGTGATGGCCTGCATATTTCGGCTCTACAACAGTTGGACGGTGTGCTCGACAGCCGCTTGTTTATCGAGCCTTATGGCATTCTGTTCAGTACCGAAATAGATTTAAAACTGTCCACTGTTATGAAACTGAATGCTGAACTGGGGCGGTTTAACGCTTCTCTGCCCACCATGAAGCTGTTTATGGAAATCATGGACAATGGCGGAGCGCTGCTGGTGTCCAGCGATGCCCTGATTACCACCAAAGGCGTGACTTACGACCAGTTTTACGATTTTCTGGATATGACCACTGAAGCGAAAAAGTGGTTGCTGAATGAGTGTCATGAGTTGCAGGTTATTTTTCAGGGTGAAACCGAACCAGCGGCGCATCAGCCAGAGGTGACGCCTTCCTTGCACTGATATTCAAAAGCCGGTGAACTTTTATGCCGCCTGACCGTCCAAGGCTTTTGAATGATCCATCTCATGGAAAAGGAAGGATGCAATGGAAGCAACAAGGCCTACACAGTCGCAATGCTCTTCTGGAATGGGAGAATCTGTCGATGCAGGCGGCGTCGGAACCAGAACCAATGAAAGTGCGAATGCTACGGGTGCTTTTCGTAATGTTAAATTCAATGGTCATAGGGTTTCTGTGGCCAGGTATGCGATGAAGGTTATGGAGAGTATTGGTGATAACTGTCCCATTTGCATTGAGCCCATGGTTGCCAGCGGCTCAAACTTTTCTCTTCCCTTGACAGTTCTACCCTGTTATCACCTCTATCATGAGCATTGCATCAGGTCCGCCCTGGAGCGTCGCCAGAAATGCTCAATCTGCCAGACTCCCGTCAGCCCTTCAGTACTCGGGGGAAACACGTTTACCGATAAAATCAAGCTGGCTGATAATTTGCCGCTGGAGTGTTCCGGAAATGGCTGTTTAGTAAACGACGCGCAACAGGTGGAAAATTTCAAATGCCCTTACCCTGCCAGCACGTTTTCTCTAGGTCAGCCCGGGCAGTTTGTGCAGGAAAATAGCGGGCATCTCATTCAATGGCTGAAAAATTTCTTTGCGTCACAAGGTTATCCTGATTGTAGAGCAGGCTATATAGAGAATCAGCCGGATAAACAAAACCATATCGCGCTTTCTGTGACGACCAGTCCGAACAGGCAGCCTCAGCTTCTCTATTACCATTGCGCCGAGATAAATAGCGGACAGTCAGTTGAGGAGTGTTTCGATATCCTTATGAAAGACGCCTTGACCGATAAACTGTTTCTGGACTTGAAAAAATCTCGGCCAGCGTATTTTCTTCAGGATACAAAGCTGTTTATAAAGGGCTGGAGCCTTTACGAAAATAAAGTTTACTTTTCTGGCAGCTCTTTGATCGGCCTTGATTTTGTCATCGACCTCGACCGTGTCATTGACCCTTCAGGAGATAAAGTCAACACAGAGCTTATGAAGGGAGAGCTGGCACGGCTCCGTGCTGACCTTAACCCTAACGAGCTGGCCAGCGATGCCCCTGCCGAAGGCACCTTAAGATTCTGTAACCGGGGGGGAGGTCGTACAGTATTATTTTCTCTTCCTTGAGGAGCTTTTTTTGAGGTCAGATCATGAACACAGTTTTGCTGTTTTTGCTTTGTTCCCTGATCTGGGGGTCAACCTGGTTCGCCATTACCTTCCAGTTAGGTGTTAACAGTCTATGGTCGGTGTTTTACCGCTTTCTTCTGGCTGCCGTTATGCTGGCGGTTTACTGTTGCCTGCGAACCGGATTTCCGCGTTTAACCGTTTCCCAGCATTTTCGGCTGTTTGTACAGGGTGCCTGCCTGTGTGGCATTTCTTATTGGCTGGTCTATGAAAGTGAACGGTATATTACCAGCGGGCTGGTCGCCGTATTAAGCACCAGTGTCTTGTACTTTAACGTGATAATCAGGCGTCTATGGCTGGCAAAGCCCGTTGAGGCAAAGATCGTGGCAGGTGGAATTCTGGCGAGCGCTGGTGTTTTACTGCTGATGCTACCGAAGTTGGATGCTCAAACGTTGATCGGCTCCGCTGGCAGGGGGGTGCTGGAAGCTATTCTGGCTTCACTGTTGCTTTCCTTTGGTTGCGTCGCCTGTGAACGGAACGAAGAAGATAATTTGCCCATGCTGCCAACGGTCACGCTGAATATGTTTTATGGTTCTGCAACGGTGGCCTTCATAGCTTTAGTACAGGGTATTATGCCGGAATTCAGTTTATCTTCAGCGTACATAGGTTCTCTCGTCTATCTGGCCGTCTTTGGGTCGGTAGGTGCTTTGTCATCGTATGTTCTACTGATTCGCAGAATCGGGGCGCACCGGGCTGCCTTTATTGATGTCGTTTACCCGGTCATTGCCCTTTGCCTGTCTTCGCTGATGGAAAGCTATCAGTGGAGTCTTATTGCGCTGCTGGGTGTCACCTTTATTGGTGCAGGTAATCTTGTTGCATTAAAGTCGTCGAAAACTGATTCAGAGGGGCGACTGTCAGAAAATCAGAACTAAACTCAGTCTGCGTATATTCATCTTTTGCAACAGACTGAGTTGAGCCTTATGAGTGAGCATAGCCGCTATATTTCCCGGACTATCGAATTGGCAAACCATGCAATGGATAAAGGGAATCATCCCTTTGGTGCCCTTCTGGTACACGACGATAAGGTTCTGTTAGAAGCGGAAAATACCGTCATATCTGAAAATGACGCGACCCGACACGCTGAACTGAATCTGGTCAGTCATGCCAGCCATCAGTTAGCCTCTGATGTTTTGCAGGAGTGTACCTTGTATACCAGTACCGAACCCTGTGCCATGTGTGCCGGAGCCATTTACTGGGCAGGTATTCGCAGGGTGGTTTATGGTGGCAGTGCAGAAGTATTGCGACAGATCGCCGGACCGGGCATTGGCCTCTCCGGGCAGGATGTTTTTTCAGCCTGTCATCAACCCGTTGAACTCATCGGGCCAGTGGCAGATGAGCTGTCTAACGAAGCACTTCTGCGTCATTGGCCACACCCCTCTTGATATCCTCTCCGGTGGGCAATGTTTGAGCTGCTGAAGCATGGGCTCTACAGGCCACTGGAGCGAGCAGGCAGACAGACCTCGACCTGAACAAGGATGACGTACAGAAAATGACTCAACAGCTGAGAGAGTCTGTCTGTGAAAAAATGGGTATCGGCCTTAAGGATCAGGCAGGGTGTGACGAAGTACATATTGTAACAGGACATAGAGGAAAAGCCTCTCTGTCCGGATTTCTGGGGTTGCTTTCGGGTTAACCCCCTGAAACCCTTAATGAGTCAGGAAGGGACAAATGATTAGTTCAATTCGCAACTTGATAGCTCCAATAAACGGTGAGCAGGCCAGATTTTGTCACGCACCGGATCAACGGAGGTTCGTCTTTGGTTATTGTCAGCCCAGCGCAATTGACAGGGAGCCATCGGATCAACTCCAAATGTTGAGTAAAAAGTTGAACGAAAGGAAGATAGCCAATTTATCTTTTGAAGATTTCAAGCATTTTGATCATTCTTTTAAGGAGTATGTAAATAGAAGTCGGACTTATTGTGAGTTAGTTAGACGTACAGATATCCAGAAGAGGTGGGGTCAATGGTTAAGTGTTTTTGTAAAACGACTGGATCAATATCTGTTACCTTATGATTCAGAGCCGATGCATCAGGCCAGCCACGAGAATATCCTTGAGAGGTGTGATGAGCTGATTTACTTTGTCGAGCATCCGCCTGAATACCATCAGCATACAGGTGGGACAAAGTTATTCATGCTTAAAGCTTGCAGCATTCTTCTTTCGGAGATGAACCTGAAGGAAATAAAAAAGGCTATTGGTGATATAGAAAGTGGCAAACACTCTGTTTCCAGCCGATTGCTATCGCTTCTAAAAGGCATTTACAACGCCCAACAGGAGTCATTCAAAGTTCAGGACATGCTTGACAGTTCGGAGCTGTGCAAGGGTTTCCGGGTAGAGCAGCTATACAGACTTTTTATCGATGAAGGAGATTGGAAAAAGTACGGTTTAAAAATGTTTTGCTATGAAGATGAGCCAGGGTACGCAGCTGCTATGTTAAAGGCATTCAGAAGCGTCGGTGATATACTCGGCAGCGGCAAACTCGACATCGATAAAATTAAACAGATTTACCGGTTGGCAACATCTGACGTGCTTTCCAGCAAAAGCGGCAACATTATTAGTGACGAGCTTAAGGAAGAAGAAACTAGTTGCGATTTAGTAAACAACAACAACTACGACAGGGCTGAGAATTTTACCGAAAAGGGGCTTGGTGAGGTTCGGGAAGTAGCCAGTCAGAACAAATACCCTGAAATAGGACTACGTGAAAGTCAGCAGTTGAGGGTTCTGCATGACCATAAGAACAACAGAGGCTTTCAATTATCGAACGAGTTTTGCCAGACTTTTGAAGCAGAGCTGCAACAAATAAAAGAGTCACCCAATCAGGGCGTGGAACAGGAATCACAGAAGATTGCCTGTATTGCCAAAGTTTGCCGAAATATCCAGTTTACCCACCCATTCAGAGATGGTAATGCCAGAACAATTGGGTGCATTCTGGTTAACGGACTACTGATGAGAGAAGGTCTGTCACCCTCTCTGATTAATAATGCGAACAAATTTGACGCTTACAGTGTTGATGAGTTGGTGAAGGTTATTCGATTAGGGCAAAGTCATTTTAATGCCTTAAAAAACCGTTTTTAAACAACCCAGCCCGGGTTGAGTGCCAGTGAAGACGTAAGCCACTGGTCTATATTCACCTGATGCTTTCCTGACTGCTTTGCTTTGTAGTCAAGCCTTGTTACAAGAGAATGCCTGCCTGCATGGGCAATGGATAGGGCAAGACAATCGAAGGATAGAAACATCACGCCTCGACAAGTTCGGTGTGTAAAATTCAGGTTACTCCTGTTTATTCGAAGTATTTGCATGATGAGTTTTCAGTTCCTCTGATATACTCTCCATCTTGTTGATCAGAGAGGCATCCAGGGGAATATTATTTAACTGTTCTAAAACCAAATCTTCACTGATAGTATCTTTTGATTTGCTTGATGCACCTGTAGCTGGTGTGTAGCCTGGAATAGCCTTATTAATTAAATTAAAATATTCTTTTCTCCTTGTTTTTACTGATAAAAAAACTTCTTTCATATTTGAAATGTTATTTATCAGGAGGGTTAATTCCTCAAGATTATCAAGGGCAAAAGCTATATTTAAATTTAATTGTTTTGAAGTGGTTTGATTACGCTCTGATAGTAATTGATTGAATGTCATGATTTCGCCCAAAAGGTTTTGCAAGTTATTATCATCTTCGCCACTGCTTGTAATCTGTTTAAATAAATCTATGACTCTATTTGCAGATTTATGGTAGCTTGAACGCATATCAATACTTGGAAGATTTATATTTTTTTCACTGAGTAATTTAAAAATATCTTTTAACCCTTTAATATCTGACCTGCCTTTAACTTCCCTTATCGCTTCTTCTAGCTTTGAGTATTTAATATTGGAAATCATACTTTCATAGTTACGCATTTTTTTCTGTTCACTAAGTATTTTGGCTGTGAATTTCTTGATTTTAGCGGTTTTTATATCGATATTAAGGTGGTGAGCATAAATGAGTTGATCATAGCCAACTGCTAAACTCACTGTCGTTTTGGCATACTCTTCGGCTTCTGAATAATTTTTGTTTTTAAGTGCTATGCCTGCCCGGTAATAAGATTCTTCCCATTTCTGTTTCTCTATTTTTTCCGCTTGTTCTGGAGTAAGAATATTTTCTCTGTCGTTCTCTCCATCACTCTCTCCATCACTCTCTCCATCACTCTCTCCATCACTCTCTTCATCACTCTCTTCATCACTTTCTATTTCTGCGGTCTTGTGGTGTTTATGTTCGTGAAGTATTCTTCTCTCCAGATGATGTATTTTTTTTAATTGTTCGATATTTTTGAGTTTTAGAGATAGCATTTCTGCCTCATTTAGCCAAACTGTATCTATTATTCCTTCTATTTTTTTTTCTTTGTCACTTGTTTGTTTTGACCACAGATCCAAATCTTTTTTAAATTTTTCCAGTATCATAAAGAGCTGTACAATTTTTACTGAATCATCTTCAGGTGCATTTTTCTCTATAAATGAATGAAGTTGATCAATATGATCCTGTATATTTTTATAGGGTTTTTCATTTAATATATTTTTATATTCCGCTAAGGCAACAAAGCGGAATTGTATATACTTTTCCACGCCGTTCATTATTTTTTTTCGCACCTCTTTCTGCTTTGTTCTTTTATATAGATTATCTAATGTTAAAAATAATTTGTTGGCATAACTGTAATCTTCTTCATGAGATTTTACATGAAATAACAATGTGATAATAACGCCGCTTGTTTCTAAATCAAGTTCTTTGTAAGTGTTCTCGGGTGGAATAATATTGAGCAATTTTTCATGAATCATGAAGAACAGCCTATGAGAGAGTATAAATAGCTTTTTCCCCTGTGTTGTAAGCCCGTCAATAGGTTTTCTGTTTTTGGCAAAGAAATGCTTGATTAATTCAGTGAATAGTATTTCTTCACTTTTGACTTTGTTGTTTTTTAGGGATCGAACAGTGTCAGGTTTCCATGGATTACTTAAAATATAAGGATAAATTCCATTGAAACTAATAATGGTTCTTAGCATTAATGAAATACAAGACTGAACCGTTTTTTTTGCAATCTTTGACTTGTCATTATCTGGCAGGTCTATTATTTCTTTTAATAAATTATTATGGTTTGCCAGACTATTAATTATAGCCATAACGGTAACAGGGGACTTTAATGGTACTGCGCTTTCATAATCACCATGAGTTGTTTTAATAAACACGGGTATTTCTTTATAAACAATTTCCATGAAAGCTTGAAGTAGTATTATCGTACAGTTAAGGATTTTAGTGATATCTTCAAGTTCTCTATGAAAATATAAATCACTCATTTTTTGTTTGAACTTCGGAAAATGATTGGCTCCTGATGCTAAATTGATACGTTCCCTGTTATTTTTTTTTGGCAATAAAGTTTCAAGAAGGTAAAAGAGTTCTCTTGAAAGGAAATCAAAATTACTGGCTATTTCTTTTGGATTACTATCGACCAGAAACTTGAAAATTTTGCTCAATGCTTTTGGTGTATCCGGCCCTACTATAGGGTCTATTGTTTTTGTGACAGCTACCGGTGAATTGTCGCCAAACATCGCTACTTTCAGGCTCTGCTTAGGTTGAGCCGGACGTGTTTTTGGCCTGCAATCAGCACAGACAAATTTAAGTGATGTGGAAGATGGCTCAGGAGGAATAAAAGGCTTTTTTTTACGGCATTTGGTGCATTTTTTTGGCTTTGCGCTTTGAGCCTCTGGTTGATCGACCTGCTGTTCTGCACAACGGCTGGCTTCATATAAACCAGCCTCTGATGTTGTTGGCTGGTTCATATAGAGGATCTGGCCATGAAGAGGCAGAAGCTTTTTTAAAAAGTCAATTATATTGGTATCAAAGTGTTTGTTATGGCGGCGAGCCAGTAGTCTGTTTACAACGGATTTAATGGCACTGGTTCTGACTGGACGGAATACATCCTGAACAGCCTCTTCTGTCCCCTGAGTTCCCAAAGTTTCCCGGTCGGCGTTATAAAGGTTTTGCATAAGTTGTGTATAAGAGATCAGGCGGTATAAAAACGATGTATCAAAAATACTTTGGTGACTGATAGAGGCCGCCATATCTTCAGATTGACTCAGGGTTATCAGCGTTTCCCGGGTTCTTGATGGCGTCGCCAGAAAAATAAACCCTGAGCCCGGGTGCCTTCCTGCTGATGAATAAACGATGTTTCCCACTTCATTGGAAACTTCCTGAAGTGGGGAGACTATAAAAGTACTGGAATTCAGGGAGCTTACACGGTGTTGGGGCTGGAGTTCCAGAGAATGGGGTGGGCTATCCATGGGGACTGACAGTTTTTTCAGGGAATGCTCTATAACCTCTATGAGCAGACTGGATGAGAAAAGACTGTAAATGGCAGAATCACTTTCTGCCAGGTGGTCGCATGATTCACTAAAGCAATCCATCACCCAGGCAAAGGGAGTGTCTGGCAATAGAATGCGAGTGGTTGAAGAGAAAGGGGTATTTTTATTGATGACAACAAATAACTCTTTCATCCCCGGAAATTCTGATGAATTTACAAGAGTAATATCCACGCGGTCGACAGACTCTCTCCACATAAGGCCAGCCAGATCATGCCAGCCATTAACAGGTGGCAGGTCGCTGCTTTCCATGAGAGAAGGGTTGGCATTTTTAAGAAGCTTAAGGGTCAGTGTCTTCGATCCATGGCCGTTTTTTACCCGGAGATAGAGCTTTCCGGACAACTCCGGATCATCAATATAAACTGGCATGGTGGTGGGAAGGGAGCGTTGTCCGGCAGCGATACGCCTGTAATAGAGCGCGTAATCAAACAATGTCCGGCCTGCGTATAGCAGGCAGGATACCGGCCAGTAAATTTTCCAGCCAAACATTATGGTATCTGCTGTTGTCCTGGGGAGGCGAAATACTGGATAGGCCATTTTATAGGGGATCAGCAGCAATAATGGCATTACGGCATAGGCCAGTGAGTTCAGAACCGCAGTTGACAGCCCTTCCAGATCAAAGATGCAGGTTTCCGAAGCCAGTCTGAAAGAAAACAGATCCGGATGCTGTGGATATAAATTATTACTGGAATAGAGTCTGAGGCTAAAAAGTAAACATACCAGAAGAAGGCAGGATTTAACTGTTTTGCTCATAGCTTTTCCAGCCAAAAAGAGGTTGAAATAGGTATTGCTCACGACTCGGGCAGGCAAAGTGTAGTAACCGGATCGAAAGAACACCAGCAGCTCTAACCTCCTCCCGCCGCTTGATGGGTGTATTGTGGAAATTCCCGATAAAATATTAAAGCTCAGGGCACGTGATAACCCACTGGTTTGTTGTTATCGTGTTGCAGCCAGATTTTATTCAGCCAGTCTTCTTCGCCCAGCCATTCCAGCACCCACCTGAGACCATTCCCCATATTCTCTCTGTTCCAGGCCAGAAAGCAGCCATCGCTCATGGGGATATCCACGACTTCGCAGCGTATCAGTTGCCCGGCGTCGATATAAGGTTTGGCAAAATGCGAGGGAAGAATGGTTGAGCCCAACCCTTTCACCAGACACTCAATGGCCATGCGGAAACTGGGCACCGTCAATACCTGCTGGTCATCCAGCAACAGGTTATAACCGTGCTGGAACACCCTGGAGGTATCCTGAATACAGATCGATGTATGCTCGCGGATAATATCCTGAGTCAGAGGCTCGCTGACTTTTGCCAGAGGGTGATCGGGAGACACCACAAAGTCCCAGCTCAGACTGCCCATTGTTTTCCATTCAAAACGGTCATTGTTAAGAATGTTATCCGGTATGATTTTAGGCGCTCCCAGTACCAGCTGGCAGCGGTTATGAAACAGGGCGTCCCAGGAACCGTTATGAACCTCGGTGTTGATGATCAGGTTGGTTTCCGGGCGTACTGCCTGAAAATCTCTTACCAGGTCGTAGACCATGCCCTGGTTCACCACGTTGTCCAGGGCAATGCGCAGTTCCTGCTCCCAGCCCGTGGCCATTTGTCGGGTACTCAGTTCCAGTTCTTCCAACTCCAGCAACAGGCGGTCAGTGTGCTTGATAAAGTGTTCACCGGCCGGTGTCAGTTCTACCCGTTTGCTGTCTCTCAGAAACAGTTGTACATCAAGGCGCTCTTCCAGCTTACGCACGGTATAACTGATAGCGGACGGCACCTTGTGCAGGTGTTTCGCTGCAGCGGTGAAGTTTCTGAAATGGGCGACAGCCCTGACGATTTCAAGTGAATCCGTTGGGATCATAAAGAGTTACTACTTATAAAAGGGGGTAGATTGTCGGCAAGGATATAACTTATCCCGTCATTCTGCGAACCGTAATAAGGAAAGGCAGGATGATCACAAAGTATTCCGATTCAAAAATAAAGAATCAGCATACAAAATAAGTTGATGGTCGTACTGGGTCGAATCCCCTACTCTGCATTCATCGCTTCGATGCGCGGCGCAACATGCCTGGTTGCCTGACGCAACAGCTATGCAATCTGAACTACACTGTTGCCTGTTCCCGTAGTTCAGAATCCGCAGGCAGAAGCGAATGAGGCTGCACTTAAAAGCAGGCTCAGGTGGATGATCAGCAAAAAACCTCTGTAACTTTGGTACAGGGGTTTTTTTGCACTCAACTAATCCCTCCAATAGTATTTTTTAGCAAAATCGTCGTAAACCCTCGCCCAATGCGGGCGGGGATATAAGACGGGAAGGCGCAGAGCCTTCCGCCATCAATCTGGTGTACTCTGGCTATTAACGTAGTCCTTCAGAGTCTCGATAGTTGCACCGCCAGCACTGCAAGCAAAGTAAGACCTTGACCACATTAAGCCTGCTTTGCTCTGAGCAGTAAGGTGGGTATTCAGCATTCGCAACCGTCTTGATGATGTTGATTTGAGATTATTTACCATGACACTGATAGCCAGTTTTGGTGGGTAGGCCACCAACAGGTGTACGTGATCTTTTTCGCCATCCATTTCAAGTAACTGGCATTCCAGTTTTTCACATGCACTCTCGAACGACTCCCGTAACTGCTTGATCATATAGCCATCAAAAAGCTTTCGTCTGTACTTTGTCGTGAACACCAAATGAACAACCAGCTTGGTAACGCTATGTCGTTTGCGAAGATACCCTTTAAGCAAATCTTTATTGTGTGTGCTCACTTGAAAACCTCTTTCAAATACCTGTAATATAAAGCTTATATTAATGAGCACTGAAATAACATTCCATGCTGAGAGCCACCAAAGTACGAATCTATCCAACATCAGAGCAGGCGGAATTTCTCGACCGTCAGTTTGATGCTGTGCGGTTCGTATGGAACAAGGCCCTGGCTATTAAGGTTCATTATTACAAGGTTCGTGGGCAGAGCCTTTCTCCCAAAAAACACCTGAAGCCCTTGTTGGCAAAAGCCAAGAAAAGCCGAAAGTACTCATGGCTGAAAAACGCTGACTCTATTGCACTGCAACAGGCCACTATCAATCTGGATACGGCCTTTCAAAACTTTTTCAATCCCAAATTGCAGGCAAGATTTCCTCGCTTCAAGAAAAAGCATGGCAAGCAAAGTAGCTACCATTGTACGTCTGTCTCTGTGGGCGATAACTGGATAAAAATCCCCAAGTGCAAGCCCATAAAGGCTAAAGTGCATCGTGAAATAGTGGGTAAGGTGAAGTCTATCACCCTGAGCAGAACGCTAACCGGCAAGTATTTTGCCTCCATATTGGCTGATGATACTCAGGAACAACCAAAACAGATTGATAATCTTGAAGCTAATCAGGTTGTCGGTGTTGATATGGGGATTACTGATCTGGCTATCACCAGTACCGGCCATAAGACTGGCAATCCTCGCTTTCTGAAAAAAGCACAACGTAACCTGAAAAGAAAACAACAGGCTCTATCTCGCTGCAAGAAAGGCTCAAAAGGTAGGCACAAAGCCCGTTTATTGGTGGCAAAGGCGCATGAGCGTGTAGCCTTTGCCCGTAATGATTTTCAGTATAAGCTATCAAAACAACTCATCGACGAAAACCAAGCGGTGATTGTGGAGACACTGAAAGTTAAAAACATGCTCAAGAACAAGCGTCTTGCTCGTTCTATTGCTGATGCTGGCTGGCATTCACTGATAACCAAACTCGAATACAAGGCAAAGCAGGAAGGTAAACATCTGGTGAAGATAGACCAGTGGTTTGCATCCTCTAAAACTTGCTCAGTCTGCGATTTGAAACAGGAAAAAATGCCATTGAGAATCCGATCATGGGAGTGTAGCTGTGGTGTTATCCATGACCGGGATATTAATGCAGCTCGCAATATCAAGAAGCAAGGCATATTGAAATTAAAGGCGGAAGGACTGTCCGTTTCTGCTGATGGAGGCTTGCGTAAATCCGGCAGACTGTCGGTTGCTGCCTAAGAAATCAGAAGCCTCACCCGATAGGGTGGGGAGCAGTCACCTGGTTGACCAGTTTGTAGATGTTTCGATCTACCTGATACCCAGCTTCAGGCTCTGCTGCCATTGCCAGCTCTGGCAGCGCAGCAGCGTCAGATTCCGTTGGGTAATCAATCAGCTGGATATATAAATCTTTTCTATTCGGGTCTTCACGTTTAAGCAGAAAACCATCCGACAGCCACTCACAAAACTGCTTATTACTGTCGTACAAATCACTGGCCGGGAGCATTTCCAGCTGACGAATTACTGACTCAATCTCTGCGTCGGTAATGCCTTCACGCTTATACTGCCTTGCCAGAAAAGCTCGCAGGTCATCCTTAATCAGAACCTCTTCCGGCTGCCGGTTGAGCTGTGAACCGGGAACATAAGGGTAGCCCTGCTCTCCCAGTAACTGAATAATCGCTTGTTCAAGACGTTCCTCTGTGAACTTCATCGTACTGTCCGTTTGTTACTACGTCAGGCTACCTCAATCCGCTCAAGATAAGCCTGCAACCCACTTAACAGATGCTGGAAACTCACGGATTTATTGGTGTTGAGAGAAAGGTGTGGAGAAATTTTTCGAGCCCCTGCCACTTTTTGGTAGCCCTTTACCAGCTTTTTCAGTTCTTCCTGGGCATTGGCCAAAGCATCCGGATTTCTAAATTTTTTGCTTTGCTGTCTGCCTGCCAGTCTGGGCTGATCAAAAGCAGCGCCAACAGCTGCCAGATCGCCCAAAAACCAGCTTTCCAGTTCATGCACTGCAATACGAATCAAGGTTTCAGGGCGGCCACTGGCTTCACATATTTCCTGCAAACGTTGTTTCAGCTGTGTGCAGTCACTCTGATCCTTATCACGGATCACTACAAACCAGCTGTTTGGCACATTCCAATTTTTGAGTTTGATTGGGATGGATTTCTCTAAATCCTGTTTGCCTTCATGGGGAATACAGAGAAACGAAACCTCCGGAGGCAAAACTCTGGGCAACAGGCTTTCCAGCAGAATCTTTGCAGAATGCTCTTCCAGCATAAACACCAGCTGAATCATCAGGGGTTCACCCCCTCAAACAGCCCTTGCTTCCAGAGTGCTCCCGGCAAATCTCCACCCTTGACCAGGCTGACTAAAAGAGCATTATCAGAAGCACGTTCAATCGTGGTAACGCCCTCTCTTTTCTTAAGCCAGAAAATCTCATCGAGTTGAATACTGTTAAGCATATCTGGCGAATGGCTGGTCACCATTACCTGCCCTCCCCGATCTGAGTATTCCCTGAACTCTTCTGCCAATTCGGGCATCAGGCTTGGGTAAAGCTGGTTCTCAGGCTCTTCCACACAGAGTAATGGATGAGGAGAGGGATCATTTAACAGTAACAGATAGGCAAACATTTTGATGGTGCCATCAGAGACGTAGCGCGCGATGAACGGATCTTTAAAGCTACCGTCCTGAAACTTCAGGACAATCCGACCATCATCCGTTTCCACCGCCTTAACACCTTCCACACCGGGAATCCGCTGTTTCATTTTTTTTAGCACCCGGTTAAAAATATCCGGATGTTGTTCAAAGAGGTATTGTGCTACCAGTGCCGTATTATCACCACGGGAAGAAAGGTGTTCGGCATACCCGGCATCATTGGTTGTACGGGCATCACTGATATGAAAATCAGACACATGCCAGTGTTCAATCAGCTGGCGAAAAGCACTGGCGGCCTTAAAGCGCTGGAATTGCCCTAACCCCTTAACAGCCAGAATATCCGGGCTGTCCAGAGTCTGCTCTTCCCGGTCAAGCTCAGAGTCTTTTTTGTTGAAATCTTCTTCGTTAAGGATGGCGTAGCCTGAACCATTACTAAAATCGAGAAAATGATAGGGTGAGCCGTAGCTTCCGCGTTTGTAGCGTAAAACCTCCCTGGCAATCACCGGTCGGTTATTGTCCAGCTTGATTTCCAGAACGTAAGTCACCAGCCGCTCGACCTCACCGATGGCAAGCCGAAACTGGAGAGTAAACACTATCGGCTGGTCAATACAGCCACGGGTTACTACTTCCTTGAAACCACCCCGTTTCTGAAGAGCTGTGCGAACGTTGCCAGCCAAAGCATCTTTCAGGAAGCCAAACACATCAAACAGGGTGCTTTTACCGCTGCCGTTAGCCCCCACAAACAGGCACAGGCCGGGCATGTTGCGAATCCGGACATCCTGGAAAACCCGATAGTTTTTTATAGCCAGGGACTCAAGCTTCACTGTGCTGCTCCCATAATCGTTACGGTTATGAACTGTTTTTTCACAAGGTTACCACCTTTTAGCTTGCTCTGTACGGCCTATGCCAGCTGGGCTTCATCAAAATTTTTCATTCCTCTTCCTTGCTCTTAACGAGCGGGCTCCTTATGCGACAGCGGCTTCAGTTTGTTGTTGGGCTTCAGGGATGCGGAGTTCTCCGGAGATGAGTTTGGGGAGAAGGGTGTCTCTGAGTTTGGTAAGCTGATTCGCTTCTTTCTGAATTGAAACAATCCGCTGAAAGTAAGGTTTGGCAATCTTGTCATACTGATTCAGAACGGCTTCATTAGGCATAAGAAACGGAATTTCTCTGAAGTTCTTTTTACTGATCTCAAGGAAAGTACTGCCATTAGCCCTTGATACCAATGGCACTGACTTAAGACTTAATCCCTTGGCATGAAAGGCTTGCCCAAGAACAAATCATCTATAAATAGATGAAGTTAACAGAGCCCTCGAGCAAGCCATGAACAAGTCTAGCCCAGAATATCTAAAACTCGCTGACCAATGTCTGAAGCAGTTTGCACAAACATCTGAAGACGCCTTGGCTTCTCTACTCTCCACAGAGATCCTGAATGCCTTTGAGAAAAAATCGACCTCCAGAGTTAGAGATTATCCAGCCCTGAAAACCCTTACTCTTTTTATGCGTCAGGTGTCCAATGAAGACAAGTCCTGCAGAAAGGTTCTTGTACAGGAGTCACTTGAACAAGCAGCAAATGACGAAGTGTCCGACAAAACCAAGAATGACGCCTACTGCAAAGCACGTAAACGGTTGCCGGAAGATCAGGTAAAGTCATTGTTTCAGATTTGGGTGCGGTTCATTTGCTACGACGCTCTACCCCAGCAAAACCAACTACTTTGACGACCGAGAGCAAAGAAAAAAGGGCTGTTTCGTGGTGATATAACGTCGCCAAACAAATAACACCGGAAAAGCAGCCCTTTGTGAACGCATCTTACGCTAATACTCTCGACTTTCAATTTTTTTCTCCTGCACAGGATCACTTTAATAGCATGATCCGCCACCTCGAATCTGCCTGCCTGCAGGAACATGGCACAACTGAAGAGTACATTCGAACCAATGGGGACGAGCTGCTTCGGCTAATGTTTCAGGGCTATCTCGATAAACAGGCTGAAGATGAAGAAAGAGCAGTGTCTGTCACTCCCTCTGACGGCATACCTCGTAACCATATTCGTCAAAATACCAGCCGGGTTCTCACCACGGTGTTTGGCAAGATAACGGTCAAACGGTTTGCTTATAGCCAGCGCAATGTCTCCAACGAATTCCCACTGGATGCCGGGCTCAACCTTAATAACGACCAATATTCTGATGGTGTACGCAAGCGTGTGGTCACGGATGCTATTGATCGTTCTTATGACAATGTCGTCAAACGGCATCGTGAAAATTGCCCCGGCATAGTTGGCAAGCACCAGGCAATAAAGCTGGTTGAAGGCACAGCTCAGGATTTTGTCGAATTCTATGAACAACGAACCATAGAAGATGAGCAAACAGATGATCTATTGGTTCTGAGCTTTGATGGGAAAGGTCTGGTCATGTTGCCAGATGGGTTAAGGGAAGCGACCCGCAAGAATGCAGAGAAAAGCAAGAAAAAATGTCAGACACGTTTAAGTCCGGGAGAAAAGAAAGACCGGAAGCGTATGGCTATGGTGGCGACTGTTTACACTGTGCGGGCAAACCCACGCTCACCAGAGTCCATCATGAACTCTGAAAAGAAAGCGGACAATGTCGTCAAATTTCGACCTCCAATACGCAACAAGAGGGTTTGGGCCAGTGTTGAGAGGGACGGAGAAACAGTCATCGAAGAAGCCTTTGATGAGGCTCTCAAGCGTGACCCGGAACGAAAACGACAATGGGTTGTCGTGGTCGATGGGCATCCGCATCAACTGAAAATGATTGAAAGAGTCGCCCGCAGAAAACAGGTCAAAACCAGCATCGTAATGGATTTCATTCATGTGCTGGAATATCTGTGGAAAGCCGCTCATTGTCTGCATGATAAAGGTGATAAATCTATTGAGAAATGGGTTGAGCAGCAAGCACTGAAAATTCTTCATGGGCAGTCGGGCTGGGTAGCCAGGGGCATAAAGCAAAGTGCCACGAAACGAAAATTGAAGAATCGGGAAGCTATTGATAAATGTGCTGGCTATCTGCAAAAAAACAGAGACCGGCTTTGCTACGATAAGGCGCTGCGCTCAGGCTTTCCTATTGCCAGCGGAGTGATTGAAGGCGCTTGCCGACATTTGATAAATGACCGTCTTGATATAACAGGCGCACGATGGAGCCTGCAAGGCGCGGAAGCCATTCTGAAGCTTCGCTCAATAAACTCCAGTGGAGACTGGGATGAATACTGGTCATATCACCATTCGTGTTCTAAGAAACGAAATTACGGTGAGTTGGTGGTGAATAGGGCTTCGTCGTAGCAAATGAACCGCACCCTTCAGATTTCAGGAAAACGACTGGATGAAGAAAGCCCGGAATCATGGTTGTGGCACGGTCGGCGGGTTGTTATTGCCGATGGAACCACTGCTAATATGCCTGACACGACTGAAAACCAACAGCTCTATCCCCAGTCAAAATCCCAAAAAAAAGAAGTAGGGTTCCCTACTGTCAGGATGCTTGCCTTTATCACGCTGGGAAGTGGAGCTCTCATTGAGACAGCCATGGGAGCTTGTGAGGGAAAAGGCAGTGGAGAGCAATCTCTGATGATACAAATGATCCCGAACTTGAATGCTGACGACATTGTGCTTGGCGATGCCATTTTCGAGACGTATTTCATCCTGGCACTTTTGCTTATAGCAGGTGTTGACGGTGTTTTTGAAAAAAATGGTGCGCGTAAAATTGACTTCAGAAAATCCTTCATGAAACTGGGAAAAAAAGATGCTTTATTCAGATTGGAGCGTCCTCCAAAACCACCCTGGATGAGCAGAGAGTTTTACGATCAGTGGACACCGGATCACCTGATTATCCGTGCCATTAAAACGAAGAATCGTATCATCGTTACCACATTGATTGATGCAGAAGCATATCCACGCTCTGACATTAGCGCACTGTACACCAAACGCTGGAATATTGAGTTGGACTTCAGATCCATCAAAACAATTATGAATATGGAGATGTTGCGCTGTAAGACTCCAGCGATGGTGCGTAAAGAAATTTATGTTCATTTTCTGGTTTACAATTTGATACGGGCATTAATGGCGCGAGTGGCCAAAGCCACAGAGCAAGTTCCGAGGGATGTGAGCTTCAAGGCAGCAAAACAGACGCTAAATGGGGCTCGGGTTTTACTGTTATTCTGTCCAAATTGCACTCTCAACCAGGTTCAAGCTCAAATGATAGTTATCATTGG
This sequence comes from Endozoicomonas euniceicola, assembly GCF_025562755.1. Lineage (GTDB taxonomy): Bacteria > Pseudomonadota > Gammaproteobacteria > Pseudomonadales > Endozoicomonadaceae > Endozoicomonas_A > Endozoicomonas_A euniceicola. The sequence goes on along the minus strand of NZ_CP103300.1, from coordinate 2,581,182 downwards.
AGAACATAAAGTTGGAGACCGACCGGGACGATCAGAACCAAGAGCTGTAAAGAGGCGACCAAAGGCATTTAAAAAGCTCCAGCACTCTAGGGCTAAAGCTCGTCAACTCAATAAGTACAAGGGGTGAGAGCTTAAGTCAGTGCCATTGCCCTTGATACGACTTCTTCCATGTTGGCTTCTGCCCAACTCAGAAGATATTCACTACTGAAAGCGTCGTTGGGCTTCATAGCAATAATTCCCTGATTCACAGAAACAGGAATGTCATTAATTGCCAGATAGCCAATAGGTGCCCGTGAGGACATCAGCACAGTTCCTTCCGGTAATTGTCCCGAACTTATCTTTGCAACACCCGCATCGGTCAAATGTCTTTCGGTTCCAAGGAGTGCTTTGCTGGTCAACAAAGACATATCCTTAGGTGTACAGAAAGCATGCGTCCCGTCTACCCAGAAGGCATCCTCTTTTGTTCTTGGTGTACCCCCACCAACATTTTCAATGACTTTGCCGATCTGCTGAACCCCCCACCCCTCCGGAATCCACCCCATCTCAGCATCAAACACAAAGGATGCGGGAAACAGCTGGCGGATGGCTTCCGGCAGTGGTGCAGGCGCATCATCACTGGCTCGCATAGCCTGGCGCAGTTCGGCACGCTTTTGCGGGGGTTCGGGAATGGTGTTGCCTGCCGCCAGGGCGTTATCGATTACCGGATCAAAATCCACAAACCAGCTTTTAAAAAGGGCTTGCGCCATGTTTTCGAGGGTTTGGTTGGTTTGGCTGTTTAGCTCAATTTTAATATCAGTTGGCCTAGCCATATCGGCAATGAAATCTTGAGCTTCTTTAGGAGGCAACGGAAAGGCCAGATTCTCCAAATCACTACCACGTATTCCAGCTTGACCGGCGCCTTGCTCAACAATAGTTGAAATATTTGCCCGCCCTTGTGGCGAATTGAAGTAGTAATATGCGTATTCAGGGTTTACTTTTTCCTGGTCGAGCCTGACTCTGATCAAATGTGACTCAAACGTAGTTTCTTCATCGTCACCAAGAAATATGGAACACTTGCCAGCTCCAGATAACACCAATGACTGGCGAGCAAATAACAAGTCACCATCTTCGAGAAAAGAATTACTTTTCTCTTTTTCTGTCATGGGTACTCGATCACACGGGATATTATGCATTCTGCCATAGGCAAAAACCTCCCCCATGTTTATAAACTTATAGCCTTCTCCCCGTACCTTCTTAGGTTTGGTTAAACCATTTCGAGATGGCTGCTTGTATAAAGTTTTAAATTTGACTAGAGGCCACTTACTCACCATAACCCAACACCTCCAAATTCCCACGAATCACAGCATCCAGCTTCTCCGCATCCTGCATCTGTTGGTAAAGAGTCTGGCTCAGTTCCTTCATTTTGGTTTCAAAAGGAATGCCATCGTCTTCTATCTCAGCAGCACCCACATAGCGCCGCGGTGTCAGTACATAGTCATTGGCTTTGATCTCTTCCAGCGTTGCCGCCTTGCAGAAACCGGCTTTGTCTTCGTATTCGCCAGAATCTTTCTCTCCACGCCATGCATGGTAAGTACGGGCAATTTCGGCAACATCCTCAGCGGTCAGTTCTTTGTTGGTGCGGCTGACCATGGAACCCATCTGGCGGGTATCAATAAACAGGGTCTCTTCTTCACGGCTCTTATAACCATGCTCGGTATCTGTTTTTTTATTCTTGGTTAGGAACCACAGACACACCGGAATCTGGGTGGTGTAGAACAGCTGCCCCGGCAGAGCGATCATGCAGTCCACCAGATCGTTTTCGATAATCTTCTGGCGAATAGACCCTTCGCCACTGGTGTTGGAACTCATGGAACCGTTCGCCAGCACAAAACCGGCAGTGCCGTTGTCCGACAGCTTGGAGATCATGTGCATGATCCAGGCGTAGTTGGCGTTGCCGGTGGGTGGTGTTTCATAACCGTCCCAGCGTGAATCGTCGCTGAGTTCGCTGGCCTGCCGCCACTGCTTCTGGTTAAACGGCGGGTTCGCCATAATAAAGTCGGCTTTTAAATCGGGATGCTGGTCTTTAAAGAAGGTGTCGCCCGCCACATCACCGAGGTTTGCGGCAATGCCCCGAATCGCCAGGTTCATTTTCGCCAGCTTGTAGGTGGTGCTGGTGTGTTCCTGCCCGTAGATGGAGATATCCTTGCGGTTACCCTTATGGCTGTCCACAAACTTGATGGACTGCACAAACATACCGCCGGAACCGCAGCAGGGGTCGTAAATCTTGCCTTTGTACGGCTCAATCATTTCCGCAATCAGCGTCACCACTGACTTCGGCGTATAGAATTCGCCCCCGCCCTTACCTTCACTGGCGGCAAACTTGCCGAGGAAGTATTCATAGACACGACCGACCAGATCTTCTTCGGTCATATGGCATTCATTCGCCATGGTCTCGATATTGTTGATGGTATCAATCAGCGCCGACAGCTTGGAACCATCCAGCCCCAGACGGGAGAAGTAGTTATCCGGCAATGCGCCTGCCAGCTGCGGGTTGTTCTTCTCGATATCGTGCAGGGCGGTATCAATTTTCACCGCAATGTCGTTCTGTTTGGCGTGTTTCAGCACAAACGACCAGCGACTTTCTTCCGGCAGGTAGAAGACGTTCTCCATGGTGTAGAAGTCCACCATATCCACAAAGTCAGCGCCGTATTCGCTCTCGATCACAGCCCTGCGCTCTTCAAACTTGTCACTGATGAATTTCAGAAAGATCAGGCTTAAGACAATGTGCTTGTATTCGGAGGATTCAACGCTGCCGCGCAGCTTATTGGCGGATTCCCAGAGGGTTTCTTCGAAGCCTTTCTTTGATGAAGGGGAGGCTTTTTTTGCAGGTTTTTTAGCCATGTTTGAGGTACTGCTAAATTTGAAATTGGCGTCATGGTATGTGGGGGTTAACAGGCGCGTCAATACTGATTAATCACTGCCTTCGGATATCTGAATTTATACTCTATCTGTCGTGTTTTATGGTTCGCTATGAACACCTCTCCTGACGCAGCGGGCCCGTTTCTCTGAAAGACTTGTGGATCAGGTTTCACCATCCTCGGTGAATCGCCCGGTGCGGACCCGTAAGCTGTGGTGATGTGGGGGCTGGAGGTTAGAGACCTCGGGCTACCCGATTTAACCGTACCTCTCGGCGATGTTAGCGACACTAACAAAAGTGTTAGTGCTGATTACAAAATAATAAACAAAAAATCTTCTTTAGCTGTCTATATAAAGAAATAATTCAATGAATGGATATCAATTATGTCTATTATAAATGGATCTTTATTTGGAGATATAGTTAAGTTTCATAAGCCAGAACACTACGCCAGTACAGCTGTGATTGTAATAGATGAATCGGACAATAAATGGCCTGACGAAACTATGGAAAACTGGCTTGCTAGAAAACAAAGCCAACAAGAAACCCTCCGCTTTTGTAAAGAACTGGGGTGTAGAACAATTGTTGTTCATGAATATAGAGAGAGACACCCAAAGCATATTTATGACATTATTGAAAAACCAGATTTTTCCTGTATTAAGAAAAAAGTGGGAGTGCTCAACTCAGAGACAAAACCAACCTTAATGCATTTCTTAGAAGAAGAAAAAATTACAAGCCTTGTTCTTATGGGTGGACATTATAGTATGTGTGTTAGAGAGTCTTTAATAGGGCGTTGCTCTTATGGAGTTAGAAACTCTGGTATCTTAAATTATCACATTACTGTACTTTCGTCGCCTTCTTTACTTGCGCATTATAAACCTGAAATGTATCAATTAGAGCCAAAGTTTTCTGCGTCCGCCACCACATTCAACAATCAAGACAATGAATATCTTTGTGATACTAAATGGCCACTCTTTGCATTACATCCTATGATGAGATTTTATACCAAGATAGAGGAATAGTTTCGATTCTTATGTGTGCGGCTAACGAATGAAATGGACTCCTCCCACTTTTGGCAAATAATGCCAGACTGGTATAGCCAGCGATATATTCCATCAGGAGAAGCTCATGAATACATTAACCCTCGGTATCGACCTGGCCAAAAATGTGTTCAGCCTGCACGGTGTTAACCAGAAGGGCAAAACCGTCATTCGTAAAACGGTAAAACGCCAGCAACTGATACCTGAAGTAGCCAAATTACCTCCTGCCCTGACCGGTATGGAATCTCGCTCCGGTACTCATTACTGGGCCCGTGAATTTATCAAACTGGGTCACGAGGCCGGATCATGGCTCCGAAATACGTTACCCCGTATCGACAGTGTAAAAAAACGGCAGTAATGATGCAGAGGCCATCTGAGTGCACCTTGCTTGCAGTCCGATAAAGCGTCTTTTTCACTCGTTCACCGAACGTTTTTTGATGGATATAATGTCAACTCTACGCGATAGAAGATGAAATAAAAGCACTGTCGGCAGCGGACAAGCGACAGCACCGGCAAACAAGAAGCAAGCCGTTACTGGACGACCTCCGTGCCTGGCTGGAGAAAAACATTGAACGCGTCAACCCCGGTAGCCTGGTGCATACAGCCATGGGCTATGCCCTGAACCAGTGGCCGCAACTAGTCGTCTATTGTGAAGACGGGCAGCTGAACATCAGTAATGCAGCCGCAGAGAATGCCATCCGCCCCTTCACTGTTGGCCGAAAAAACTGGCTCTTTGCTGATACCCCAAAAGGTGCTCGGGCAAGTGCTATCTACTACAGCCTGATTGAAAGTTCGAAGGTTAATGACCTGGAGCCATTTGCTTACTTGCCCCCTGTGTCAGCATAGTTGTCGCCTGATTTTTTATGATAGTGGTTGTCCGCTACCACCCAAAAAAGTTAGAAAAATTAGATAAATTAATCAAAAATTAGATAGAATGCTTGCAGGCTGCGTCATACAAGGTTTTTCTAAGCTTTCTATCTAAATTTAAGTTAGATGTATTTATATGTATGTGAAATTCCGACAGAATGCCAGGGCAGAATATTCTGGCCGGATAACAGCACCTTTCCCAACCCTTTCCTCTCTGTTGTCGCGGCTTTAGCCGTTTCCATAGGACAAAACACATGACCGACCTCACCGCTACCAGTCGCCAGGCGCTTCAGCTGATGGACCTGACTTCCCTGAATGAGAACGACACGCCGCAGATTATTATCGACCTGTGCCACAAGGCGAAAACCGCCGCTGGCAATACGGCTGCCGTGTGTGTTTATCCCCGCTTTGTGCCGGTTGCCAAAAAGACCCTGAAAGCGCTGGGTCTGAATGACGTGACCGTTGCAACAGTGACCAACTTTCCGGCTGGTGGCAATGACATCGACATCGCCGTGACTGAAACCCGTGCTGCCATCGCCTATGGCGCAGACGAAGTAGACGTTGTATTCCCGTACAAAGCTTTTATGGACGGTGATGAAACCGTGGGACATGAGCTGGTGGCTCAGTGCAAAAAAGTCTGTGGCGACGTGATGCTGAAAGTCATCATTGAAACCGGCGAGCTGAAAGACCCGGCACTGATTCGTCGTGCCAGCGAGATCAGTATCGAAGCGGGTGCTGACTTTATTAAAACCTCTACCGGTAAGGTCGCTGTTAATGCGACGCCGGAATCTGCCCGTATCATGCTGGAAGCCATTCGTGACAGTGGTAAGCAGAACGTGGGTTTCAAGCCTGCCGGTGGCATTCGTACTGCTGAAGATGCTGCTGAGCACCTGGCTATTGCCGCAGACATTATGGGCGCGCAGTGGATTAACCGTGACCACTATCGTTTTGGTGCCAGCAGCCTGCTCGGAAGCCTGCTGACTGCCCTTGGTTTGCAGGAAGCTCAGGAAGATACAGGAGCTTACTGAGATGTTTTTGCCACAGGAAGTGATCCGTCGTAAGCGTGAAGGCGAAGCTCTGACCGCTGATGAGATCAGGCACTTTGTGCGTGGTGTGACAGACAGCAGTGTTTCTGAAGGTCAGGTCGCCGCGCTGGCAATGGCTATTTATTTTCAGGGTATGAATATTGACGAGCGTGTGGCGCTGACCTGTGCCATGCGTGACTCCGGCGAAGTGCTGGAATGGGCATCAGCCAACCTGAACGGCCCTGTTCTGGACAAGCACTCCACCGGTGGCGTGGGTGATGTTGTCAGCCTGATGCTGGGGCCGATGATTGCTGCCTGTGGGGGTTATGTCCCGATGATTTCCGGACGTGGCCTCGGGCATACGGGTGGAACTCTGGATAAGCTGGACAGTATCCCCGGCTATAACACCCAGGCTTCTGAAGCACTTCTGTGCAAGGTGGTTAAGGAGGCGGGAGTTGCCATTGTTGGCCAGACCGGAGAGCTGGCACCGGCCGACAAACGCATTTATGGCATTCGTGATGTCACGGCCACCGTTGAATCCATCGATATGATTACTTCATCCATTCTGGCGAAAAAGCTGGCTGAAGGTCTGGATGCCCTGGTGATGGATGTCAAAGTGGGTAGTGGTGCCTTTATGCCAACTTTTGAAAAGTCCGTTGAGTTGGCTGAAAGCATTGTTCAGGTGGCGAATGGGGCTGGCGTAAAAACCACGGCGCTGCTAACGGATATGAATCAGTGCCTGGCTTCCAGCGCCGGTAATGCCGTTGAAGTGCGGGAAGCGGTTCAGTTTTTAACGGGCGACTTCCGTAACAAACGGTTGCTGGAAGTGACTATGGCACAATCGGTGGAGTTGCTGATGTCTGGTGGTCTGGCATCCGATGCCACAGAAGCCCGTGACAAACTGCAGGTCGTTCTGGATAACGGTAAAGCAGCGGACGTTTTTGGCCGGATGGTGTCCGGGCTGGGTGGACCTGCTGATTTCGTCGAGAATCATGATCGCTACCTGCCCGCAGCGGCCATCTGCAAGCCGGTTTATCCACAGGCCTCAGGCTTTGTGACGGCAATGGACACCCGTAATGTGGGCATGGCAGTGGTTCAGCTTGGTGGTGGTCGGTCTAATCCTGCTGACACACTGGATTACAGTGTCGGTATAACGGATATCTGTCGTCTGGGTGACCCGCTGGATCCGTCAACACCGTTAGCCATGCTGCACGCTCGTGATGAGTCATCCTGGCAGGCAGCCGCAGATAGGCTGCAACGTGCTGTCAGTCTGGGGAATCAGAAGCCGGAGTCCCGGCCCTGTGTTTATCGGCAGGTTGGTTGACTGCTATGAAATGCCCGACAGGGATTGTCGGGTGAATCGTCGGGTGAATTGCTGGATGAATTGTCGGGCTGTATCAGTTTATGGAGGTATTGACGGCATCCAGCAGTTCTTCTGCCAGAAACGGTTTGCTCAGAATGGCGGTAAACAGTTTGGGCGGGCAGAATGACTTGATGCGGCTCGCATCGCCAATGCGCCCTCCTCCAGTCATGCCCAGAACCGGTAGAGCTGGGTTGTCTTTGCGTATGGTGTGAGCCAGCTGGTTACCGTCCATTTCCGCCATCATGATATCGGTAATGGCGAGGTCAAAAGGCTCTTTAATATGAGGCACGGCATAAATGGCATCACTGTATTCCGCTACCTGAAAACCTTCAGATTCAAGAATCTCCCTGACAGATTCCCGAAAGGGTTGATCATCATCAATCAGTAAAATCCTTTTTGTCATGGTTTAGCTCCTTGTCAGTGGGATGGAAATGGTAAAGCAGGTGCCTTTATTGGCAGCGGTCCTGAAACTGATCTCGCCCTCATTCTCCTGAACCATGCTGTAACACATGGACAACCCCAGCCCGGTGCCTTTGCCCACTGCCTTGGACGTGAAGAAGGGCTCGAATATTTTGCTCTGATAGTGCTCCGGAATGCCTGAGCCCGTGTCCTCAATTTCAAGTACACCGTTACCCTCTTTGATAGAGCTGCGCAGAGTAATGATTTTTTCTTCTGCATCTTCCAGGGCGTCCCGGGCATTGGTGAGAAGGTTGGCAATGATCTGTCCCAGTTGAACCGGTGAGGCATAGATATAAATATCCGGAGACAACTCTTTTTTGAGTTCGATTCTGTTCATCATCAGGTCTTCTTTTATCAGCACTTCAGCTTTGCGAATCACCTGATTGAGTTCGATGCTGGTTTGGTCTCCGGGCTTGGCGTCACGGCTGATAATACGGAGGGAATCCATGATCTCCTTGGCACGCACGGCCTGATCTCTGATCCCTCCGACAAGCTTTAAGCTTTTGTCATAATCCCGCTGCTCCAGAGCTTTTGGCAGCATCTGGCACTTGAGAAGAATGGTGCCAAGGGGTTGGCTCAGTTCATGGCCGATACCGGCAGACATTTCGCCCAGTGAAGCCATTTTGTTCGCTTCGATCAATTTATCCTGGAGGTCTTTGCTGGCCTTCTGTGCCTGAACCAGGTCTCTGGTTTGCTCTTTTACTTTGCGATGAATGATGCCGTTACGCTTAAGTAACATCCCTGCATAGATGGTCATCAGGGTGGTGAACAGAATCCCGAACAGTAATACGACGAAAGGGAGTGGTGAGATATTGCTGGAAATATAATGGTGGGATGGGTGGGAGGTTACGCTCCATTGACGACCCAGCAGGACAGGAAGGTCTTTTTCGTAATGGTACGGCTGCTCATGGTGTTCAAGGTGATCGTGTTCGTCTTCAGAAAAATTTTCAGCCAGTCTGTCAATGTTCTGGTCTGTTTTATCGATCATGACCATGTGAATGTTGGAAGTCTGCCCGGCCACTCTGGATTGTTTGAACAGGGCGTTAGTCTTGTAAACCCCCAGTACAAAGCCAGCCAGGTTTTCCCTGCGGTCAGCAAGGGTGTCGTGCGCCCCCGTGTAAACCGGCATCACGGCTAGAAAGGCTTTTTGCCTGGACCTGTCCTGAACCAGTGTAATGCTGGCAGAAGCTTGCGGGAGTCCTGTGTCCCTGGCCGTATCCAGGGTTTTGCGTCGGGCTTTGTTCGAAGCAAGGTCAAATCCCAGTGCCACCTCATTGCCTTTATAGGGTTCTACAAAGTACACAGGAAAGTATTCATCTTTAGGTGGAGCCGGAACCATTGTTCCCTGCTGCTGACGTTGGGTAATTTCAAAATCGGGATAGTGCTTTCTGATGGTCTTTAACAGTTCTGCCTTATTGTCCGGGGTGACTCTGGGAATCCACTCCAGTGCCTGGATATGTGGCAGGTGTTTTAAAATTTCCCGGGTAAGAACCCTGAATTCATCGTGATCAGGAATATGGGCTTTTTCAAAGAAAATGCTCAGGTCGTGCAGTGCTTTAAAGTTTACGGTCAACTCACGATGCAGCGATGTGGTACGCAGATCAACTTCTCTCTGAAAAGAGGTGATCAGGCTTTTCTTTTCCATCTCATAAAGCCAGAAGGCCGCACAAGTTGAAATCGCTAAACCAACAGCCATTAGTAAAGGGGGAATAGCCAGCTCTATTTTATTTCGCATGCGGTTGTCCTTAACCGTGATGCCCGTAACAGGCAGATAACCTGTAAGGTTATAACCAGTAATCGGTTGGTTTCACAGTAAATAAAGAACAACGTCGCTGTCTGCTCTTTTGGGGTATGTAACGCTTTTGGCTTTTGGCTTTTGGCTTTTGGCTGTTAGCTGTAGGGTGGTGTGCTGGGAGTTTTTTGGTCATGAATTACTGCGACGAACAGCACTAATCTGGGTAATAATGAACCATTATGAACAGATGCTTCAGGTGTCACAGATGAAACGAGCTATTGTTCTGGTCATGGATTCTTTTGGTGTAGGTGCCACAGAGGATGCAGACAAATTCGGAGATAAAGGGGCTAACACCATCGGGCATATCGCCAAAGCCTGCGCTGAAGGTAAGGCTGATATTGGTCGCCAGGGGCCTTTAGAGTTACCTGTACTGTCCAGCCTGGGGCTGGTGCATGCCGCCAGAGAATCAGCCGGTGAATTTCCTGTTGGCATGAACACCGATGTCAACATTGTCGGGGCTTACGGACATGCGAAAGAGCTGTCCAGCGGCAAGGACACCCCCAGTGGTCACTGGGAGATGATGGGGGTTCCGGTATTGTATGAATGGGGATACTTCAGGGATCAGGAAAACAGTTTTCCTGCGGAACTGCTCAATGAGATCATGACAAAGGCTGACATTCCCGGTTATCTGGGTAATTGTCACTCGTCGGGTACCGTGATTCTGGAACAACTGGGTGAAGAACACATGCAAACCGGCAGGCCGATTTTCTACACATCGGCCGACAGTGTGTTCCAGATTGCCTGTCATGAAGAAACCTTCGGGCTGGAGCGCCTCTATAAACTCTGTGAGCTGGTCAGAGAGATTCTGGAGCCTTACAATATCGGCCGGGTTATTGCCCGTCCCTTTATCGGTGATGACGCTGGCGATTTCCAGCGCACCGGTAATCGTCGTGATTATTCCGTTTTGCCGCCTTCGCCTACCCTGCTCGATAAACTGGCCGGGATAGGTGGTGAAGTGGTCAGTGTGGGTAAAATTGCCGATATTTTCGCTCATCAGGGCATTACCAAAAAGCTGAAAGCAAACGGCATTGCCGGCTTGTTTGAAACCACCATGCAGGCGTTTGAATCAGCCGGTGACCAGTCCCTGATCTTCACTAACTTTGTTGATTTTGATTCGTCGTTTGGCCATCGTCGTGATGTCGCTGGTTATGCCGCAGCCCTTGAGCAGCTGGATGCCATGCTGCCTCGCCTGCTGAAAGAGATGGAAGACGATGATCTGTTAATTGTCACAGCGGATCATGGTTGTGACCCCACCTGGGCTGGCACTGACCATACCCGTGAGCACATTCCTGTGTTGGTGTTTGGTCGTAAGATCAAGCCGGGTTCCCTGGGACGCCGTGACACTTTTGCGGATATCGGGCAAAGCCTTGCCAGTTATTTTGGACTGGAGCCGATGGAATATGGCACCAGTTTTCTCATTTGATGCTTTTAGAGGTGAAAAAAGTGACTCCTCATATTCACGCCAAACCAGGGGCCTTTGCAGACGTTTGTCTGATGCCTGGCGACCCTCTGCGCGCAAAATACATTGCTGAAACCTTCCTCGAAGGCGCTGAGCTGGTTAACGAAGTTCGTAATATGCTGGGTTATACCGGTGAATATAAAGGTCGCAAGGTGTCTGTGATGGGGTCCGGTATGGGCATCCCTTCCGCATCCATCTATTACAAGGAACTGATTACCGAATACGGTGTAAACAAGCTGATTCGTGTGGGTTCCTGCGGCGCGATTTCTCAGGACGTCAAACTGCGTGACATTGTTATCGGCATGGGTGCCTGTACCGATTCAAAAATTAACCGTATACGTTTCAATGATCATGACTTTGCGGCTATCGCCGACTACGGCCTGTTGGAAAACGCCGTCAATACCGCTCGTGAAAAGAACCTGTCGGTGAAGGTGGGTAACCTGTACTCTGCCGACCTGTTCTACAGTCCCGAGAAAGACATGTTCGATGTGATGGAGCGACACGGCATTCTGGGGGTAGAGATGGAAGCGGCTGGTCTTTATGGCGTCTGCGCTGAATACGGTGCCAAAGGTCTGGCGATCTGCACAACCAGTGACCATATTCGCCGTGGCGAAGCTCTCTCTCCGGAAGATCGTCAGTTGTCGTTTAATGAAATGATTGAAATCGCACTGGATTCTGTTGTGCGGTAATCAGCCACTGATTCATTGGGTGAGCTGATTGATCGAAATGCTGGCTCCTTTAATACGCCAGCATTTCGATCAAGTTTGTAGGGAGCTAACAGTTCCAGCATTTCCGGATCTTCGGGCACAACTTTCTCGTCACCTTCATGATTGACTGGAATCAGCTGATAGTCAGTCATCGATAACAGGCCATTGTTCAGCTCAAAATCAGCCCTGCCAACATATTGCCCCCGGCTGCCAGCCTGAACAATCCAGGTGCCGTTCTGCCGGACGGGCTGGAAAAGGGTGTCTTGTGAATGTCCGCCAACAATCAGGTCATAGCCTTTTACTTTATTAGCAAGAGTGATATCGCCCGGTGAACTGAGGCATCCATTATTGGTTTCAAAATGCCCAAGATGGGTTAGGGCAATCAGCATATCAGCGTCATCACGCAGCATTCTGGCAACAGACCTGCCCGTCCGCACCGGGTCTCTGAAATCAATGCCTATGGTATTTTCCGGGTGACCGTTTCTCAGGGTGTCAGGCGTTGTTATGCCGACGACGGAGACAGTGAACCCGTCGAAATGAAATGTTTTAAACGAGTCAAATTGAGGCTGCCCGGTTTCTGAGTCAAAGACATTAGCTGCCAGCATGGGAAAATCGGCAAGTTCCTGCTGCCTTTTGAGAGTGTTGGGCGGAATATCAAATTCCTGACAGCCAACGACCATGGCATCGTAATCCATCAAATTCATGCCCAGAATATCAGGAATGCCGCTTTGCAGGTCAGGTTCCGGCACACCTTTGTTGATGTTACCGCCAGAGAGCACAAGAACATGTCCGCCTTTGCTTTCGACCTCTTCACGAATGGAGTCTATGAGTGTTTTACGGGCAGCCATGCCCCACTCCCCCTTGTCGTTACGCCAGAACTGACCGCTGTTGTCGTTTGTATGCAACACGGTCAGTTTATGGTTTTTGCCTTCCTCATAGCGACTGTTTTCTACAGCGGACGAGCATCCTGCCAGCAGGGCTGACATGGAAAACAGAGCTGTAATCAGTGAAAGTCGACGAAGAATGGGCATGGTTTGTCTTTACCACTTTAGTTTTAGTACAGGGTGGAATATATCACTGCGGTTCCAAAGAGAGTGTCGGGGGAAGGAAGGTGCTGAGAAAAGTCTGTGTAAAGAGTTTTTAGTATGAAAATAAATTAATCAATAACAAAGACTTATAAAAGCAGTGTCGTTTTCTCGTTCAGTATCAGGGTATCGGAGGGTATTATCCGCCGGTCGTCAACACAGGAGTAAGAACCATGCTCAGACAACGCCTTATGCCTCTATTTTTGACGGGTATTGCATTACTGCTTATCGGCTGTGCGTTCGATCGATCTGCCCCGACATCAGAAAAACTGAAGTCGATACAATTTACCGTTCTCCATACCAACGATAACCATGGAAAGTTCTGGCGCAACCGTCATGGTGAAATGGGGATGGCAGCCCGCAAGACCTTGATTGACGGTATTCGCAGGGAAGTTGAAAACGAAGGAGGAAAGGTACTGGTTCTATCTGCGGGTGATGTGAATACCGGTGTGCCGGAGTCTGATATTCAACAGGCGAAGCCTGATTTTATTGGCATGAATATGATCGGCTACGACGCTATGGCGTTGGGCAACCATGAGTTTGATAACCCCCTGGATGTCCTACTGGAACAGGAACGCTGGGCTGACTTTCCTTTTCTGGCTGCCAATATTTTCTATAAAAACGACGATAAGCTTTTGTTCAAGCCCTACATTATGAAAAACCTGAGAGGGGTTCGGGTCGCCATTCTGGGGCTGACCACTGAAGATACCGAATCTCTGGTTATGCAGGACAACGTGAAAGATATCTATTTCACCGAAGCAGTGGCTACGGCAAAAGGCTGGGTACCCAAGTTGAAACATGAAGAAAAGGCTGATGTTGTGATTGCCCTCACGCATATTGGTCATTACCTTAATGCACGATATGGCTCCAATGCGCCTGGCGATGTGACTCTGGCAAAAGACGTCGATGGCATCGACATTATTGTGGGTGGGCATTCCCAGAACAAACTGGAAAAGCCAGATATCAAGAACAGCACTTATATCTTACAGGCATGGGAATGGGGTAAATACGTAGGGCGAGCTGACTTCGAGTACTACTATGTTGATAACTTTGATGGGAAAGGTAACCGTGGTGGTGTATTAAAAATGGTCAACTATCGGTTGATTCCTGTGAACCTGAAAAAGCAGGTGCTGGTGGATGGCAAAAGTGAGTGGGTCAACATTGAGCCGGAGATTCCGGAAGATCCCGATGTCTTAAAAGTGCTGAGGGTTTATCAGGATAAAGCATCAAAATTGTTGCTGAGAAAAGTGGGGTCACTGGATAAAGCCATGCCCGGAGCGCGTGGAGTTGTCCGTAACCGCCCTGCTGCTATGGGGGTGTTAATTGCCAGAGCGCAAATGGAGAAAACAAAAGCAGACCTGGGCGTTGTAAACGGCGGAGGCATCCGAACCGGCCTGTCTGCGGGCAATATTACTGAAAAGGATATTTTAAGTGTTCAGCCATTTGGCAATATGGTCTGCTTCGTGGAGATGAATGGCGCAGAGCTGAAGCATTTTATAGAAGACATTGCCAGTATTGAGCCGGGTAATGGTGGCTTCGCCCATTTCAGTAACAATGTTCGTCTGACCATCTCGGGTGGCAATAAACTGACCCGGCTGGAAATCAATGGCAAGCCGGTGCAGAAAGACAAAATCTATCGACTGTCGCTCAATGAATTCTCAGCCAGTGGTGGTGATAAATGGCCTGAAATTGATACCAACCCGACGTTCATCAATACCGGCTATACCGATGCCGTGGTGCTGAAGGAATACATTCAGAAACATGCACCGTTGAAGCGGATTAATTTTGAGCCGCAGGCGGGGGACATCGTCAGGAAGTAAGGCTTGAGGCGTTGTTTTATACCCTCATCCCTGGGGTAATGAAAAGCGATTGAATGATTAATCAGCCGCAAATGTTTCTATATAAAGCTTTTCGACTTTTTCTCGCACCCACGGGGTGCGGCGAAGAAACTTGAGGCTGGATTTAACCGAAGGCTCGTGGGTAAAACACCTGATATTGATCATTTGCCCGAGGCGTTTCCAGCCAAAGTGTAACTGAAGGTCGGTGACAATTTTTTCAGGGTAATTCCGTGAAGGGGGTTGTTAGGTTGTTGCAACTGCATATCGGCTCAGCCCTATTTTAAAAGTAAAAAAAATGCTCCCGAAGTGGGAGCATTTTTTCAATCAATACACATCGATCAGAAGTTGTACTTCAGAGTATAGATGACACCGTCCTGATAAGTGGCACTTCCCAGCTTGTCATCAGCGTAGCGGTATTGCAGACCTGCCGTGATGTGGTTGGTTGCGTTCCACCACAGGGCAACAGCGCCGTTATGACCTGTTTTTCTGGCTTTACCATTCTTTTGCAGATACTTGGAGTTGCGATCGAACTCATACTCGTGCCAGTTGGTGACCATGAAGTCTTCGCCCATGGCTTTAAAGTTATAACCGGCTACCCAGCCCAGCATGTAACCATTGTTACCGCTGAAATAGGTGGTTTCTGCATTGTGCAGGGCAAGAACGGGTTTGAAGAAGTAGTTGTCACTGGTAAAGTTATAGCCGAAGCCAACGAAACGGTTTTGCTCATTAAAGCCGCTGGTGTTCAGATCGTAGATCTGACCAAACAGGTTAAAGCCAGAGTCACCCAGCTTGATGCGGGTATTACCTTTTATAGCTACACGTCGGCCGTTGATAATTTTGGTGCCATTAGGGCGTGTACCGATCACTCGGTCATTACTTTTAGTAGGGTTTTCTATATCGATAAAACCATACACCTCACCCCAGGTAAAACCGGCGCCACCCTCAGCTTCCAGGTAGGTAAAGTCTTGTAACTATTCAGCCCCCAAACGATAGACTGGAATTTTTGTGATTTTGTGCCATTTTGAAAGACAGTTTTCAGGCATCTGCACGTCATGAGTCAACCTGCTCCCGAATTCCAGATTATCGTCGCTCTCCTTACTGCTGTGAATGAGCAACAGGAGCAGATTACTTGTTTGAGTGAGCAGGTTTCAAAACTGGAAGCAGAGAACAAGGAGTTAAGCGACAGGCTTAACACCAACAGCAGGAACAGTAGCAAGCCTCCTTCTACGGATGGTTATGCCAAGCCTTCCGCCAAGAAAAAAGACTCATCTGGTACGACGCCAGACCCGGACAGTGATCCTAAAGGCGAAAAGCCCAACCCCAAAAGCTTACGAGAGAAATCTGGTCGCAAGCCCGGTGGTCAAAGAGGTCATAAAGGCTCTACGCTTAGGCAGGTCGAAGACCCTGGGCGCACCCAATACCATCCGGTTATAGACTGCGAGAACTGCCATCGTTCATTACGTTCTTCTAAAATCGTCAAGCTAATCGAAAGGCAGGTATTTGAACCTGGTCGTTTTGGTCACTTTGAAGTCACGGCTCATGTAGCGGAAGTCAAAAAGTGTGAATGCGGTCATGTAACCCTCGGCAGCTTCCCGGAAGGCGTTGACTCCCATGTTCAGTATGGACCTGCTACCCAGGCGCTGGCGGTGTATCTCTGCCAGTACCAGTTGGTGCCATACAAACGCGCTTCCCAGTTTTTCCTGGATATTTACGGGCTGGAAGTCAGTCCGGTTTCCATTTGTATGTTCCAGGAAAATGCCTATGATCAACTGGCCAGCACCGAGCAGGTAATTGTCGATGCTCTTAAGAACGCACCCATTGCTGGTGCCGATGAGACAGGCATGCGGGTGGCTGGTTCGCTATGGTGGATGCACGTTCTGCGTAGTGAAAAATGGACGCTGTATCACCTTGATCCCAGTAAAGGCCACTCTGCCATTGAGTCAATGGGCGTTTTGCTGACTTTTGCCGGAATACTGGTTCATGACCATTACAAGGCTTACTTCCGCTATGCCGCTCTTCATGTGCTGTGCAACGCTCATCACCTGAGGGAGTTACAGGGTGTTGTTGACCGGGATTGCAACCATCTGGCTGTACGCCTTCAGCGGATGCTAAGGCTGGCTTGGCATCTCAGCAACGGTTTCAAAAAAATTGGCATGGAGGCGATGCCAGAGACGATTCGCCAACGGATTAGTTCACTGTTCGAGCGGACTGCGAAAAGGGCTCAGGCCGAGGAAGCCGAATATATGGAACGCCTACGGCAACGGCGGGGCGACGACAAAGTGAGAAATACGAAAGCCTTTAACCTGTTCAAGCGACTGGTGAAATTCAAGGAAGCAACCTTGAGGTTCATGACTGACTTCAGAATACCCTTCGACAACAATGGCAGTGAGCGAGACATCCGGAATGGTAAGGTAAAACAGAAAATATCGGGATGTATCCGAAGTAAGAAAGGGGCGGAATGGTATAGCCGCATCCGAAGTTATGTCTCATCGGCGAGAAAGCAGGGACATAACGTTTTTGAAGCCTTGCTTATTGCGATGAAGAATTACAGCGATCAACCTTTGCTGGGTGCTGAATAGTTACAAAGTCTTTCTTTTCAGTATTCTTTTCGGTCTTGCTGCTCCAGTCCAGATAGCTGATGCTGACATTACCAAAGCCGTACAGGTAGTCAGCGCTGGCGGTGGCAGCAGCGGTCATTGTTGCCAGAGCGATAGTAGCGTTACGCAGCAGTTTCATGGGGTGCCCGTTCTCGGTGTGTCGAGTGATGTAGATTGTGTGTCAGCCACGGGAGGCATTGTCAGTATGGACGACAGATGCTGGTTGTGGTCAAAATTGGTCGTGCAAATTTATAGAGTTTGTAAATGAATAGGCATGGTTGATTTCCGATTAATCGGACTAAAGAATAGACGATTCAACGAAGCTGTATAGTGCGAAACGGTCAGCAAGCTGAGTGATTCTATCTGAATCATTGTGGTCAGTTCTTGTTTGAATATTAACGATCTTCGCAAGTTCTGAATCTGCGTTCTCTTATTTTGCATTGTCGGTATTCAGGGGGAGTTTTGTTTAAAAAAATTAACGGTATGGCTTTGACCATTCAGGAGCAGAATAACTGGACTATGCTTTAGCGTTTTCGCCGTAAGTCCCTTACTTTGAGTGAGGGGATATAAGGCGGGAATGCGTAGAGCGTTCCGGTTGGGTTTTTGACATAGCTATTTACCTGCTCTATCTTGATGCCTGCTTTAGTTGGACGTTATCGAAAACCAAGTGATGGCCAACATTACAAAGCCCGGAATTTAATATTAAACCGGATGGGCAAGCCGGTTCTGCTGATGGAGGCTTCTGTGTAAGTCCAGTCGCTATAGACTGGCTGTAGCCTGTGAAGTCAGAAGCACCCTGCTTTAGCTGTGGGGGAGCCATTTCACCGCCTGTGATTATAACTTTCAGCAAAAATGCGATGTTTAACAAAAAATCATTAGCGTGCCATATTTCAGTGGCCTGTCTTGTTGCTTCGGGATTTGCCAGATCTTCAACCTCTTCCACAGAGGTTGCTGAAGTCAAAAGCCCGGCGATTTACGCCATGGCTTTAATGCCTGCCATCAATACCCTGTTGCCGTGGCTATCTGATAAAAATAGAATCTACCCACAGAGCAGTGAGCCTCCGGTCTATAACGGGAATGATGTTTTAGCTCCGTTTCAGGAGCGAAGGTTAGATTTAAGTACGGTTCCTTCTTGCCGGCAGTATTCCGATTTGAGTCATTGTTCAGCAGTCGAGTTATTTTCTAAACCAGAGCTGTGGCTCAGTGTTAATGAAGAGGGCGTTCTTGTTTTCATTATTGTGGAGATTGATGAACTTGGTAATCCGCACATAAAAAAGCTGAAAACCAATGTTCTGGTTAGCGATTCAAATGCCAGGGATTTTATACGGCAACTGATGGAGTATTCAAATGTCGTCATTGATTCAGAGATTTTCAGGCAGCTTGCTCAAAAGCAGAAGCAATCCGGCTCAGAAAGCAGTAATCATGACCTGTTTTCCGGAATAAATTCTGCTATTCAGAGTCCGGCAGACAAAAAACGTAGAGTGAAGTTCCGTTATGACGAAGAGTATTACGCAGAGAACGTTGTAATCAGGAATGAAGCTCGCCCAAGCCATCAAATAACCATCAGCGAAGGGCCTCAGACGCTTGGTGAGTTTGTCAATTACATCAATACCATGCTGCGGCATTTGTCACTCAAGTTATTGCTACCGGAAATTTTAGAATTTTTGCGAAACCTGGTTGATAGTAGCGGAGACGATGCACGGCAGCAGTTGACATTCAGACGACATATAACATTTATAAAGAACGTGATTGATGCGAGTGCGTATTTCCCAGAACAGATTGAGCAAATGATTGATGATGAGCTTAGGAAGTTGCAAGAAAAACATCAATATATCACTAATCTTGAGCACTTCTGGTGGTGGACAGTTTATATTTTTGAGCAATCTGAGATGACATGGGCTGCTGAAAAATATATGAAAGGTTTGCTGAGTATCTGGCCTGGTAATCTTAATCTTGCTGATGCCCTTGTCTGGCATCTTATTCACGAAAAGAAAGTTACCGATGCTCGTAATTTAGTGAATAGGTGGGAGCGAAAAAAGCGATTTGGTCGTGACTTAATCGGCAGGTTTCGCAGGATATTAGATAAGCGCAGTATAAAAAAAATACAGTCCAGGGCCTACTCAAATTTCAGGCCTTTTTCTGATATTACCAAAGGCCATTCATTATAAATCGAATAGTAGACAGGTTTACAGAGTATTCCACAGCGTATCAAAGATGATTTGCTGGGTGCTGGCGATTTCGCAGGAGTCAATCACTACGGCAACAGGATAGTTCCGGGAGGCCAGTGAAATCATGGCGACTTTTGGCGGGTAGATGGCAATATAGCTGGCATCTATCTTTCCTTTGGCGTCAATCCACTTGCGTTCAGACAGTCTGGCATCTTCCCCACCCTCTCCGATGGCGATCACCCGCACATTGATTTGTTTGCGAATGCGCTGCTGGGTGTAGTTTGGGAATGGCCGGTACAGATGCTGACGAATGGGTTTGGACGAAAACACCGAATACTGTTTGCCTTCCTGCTGTTCGACTGTATTAAGAATGTCCTTCAGCACCAACTCAATACCAGCGTCACCTTCGTAAAAGCGAACATTGCCCGGATTAAAATCAGGCTTAAGGTGGTTCAGCTGTGGAATCAGGGAATGTTTCATCTCTTCAATGCCCTGCTCAAGAGATTGTCGCTTTTCCTCTGCCAGTTCCAGCAGCCTTTCCGGCGGCTCCGCGCAGAAAATCCGTCGCTTTCCTTTGGGGAAATAGCTGACAATGCCCCTGCCTGTCAGACCCTTTAGCGTTTCATAGGTCGTGCCACGGTTAATACCCGCTTCGTCAGCAATATCCCGTATAGAGGCCATACCCATTTTTAACAGAGCCAGGTAAATGCTGACTTCACGGGCGCTCAGCCCCAGTTGTTCCAGTATTTCAAGTTTCATAATTGTCAATTTTTTAATGACAAACACGGTTGTATTTAAGTTGCTATAGGATAAGCTAAAAAAGTTACGGTCAGGAAGTGTCACAAAATAAAATGACAAATATTTCTGATAATACCGAATTACGACTCACGCTGCTTTTAACAAACTGTTTCTGACAGATCATTTGCTTTCCCTCAGTTTTGCCGGGTAACTGGTTTTCAGGTAAATAGTTGTGATGAAGCCCTATGGTTTCGTCAGGCTACTGTTTTTAGTGATACAGGCGACATATAGAAGCAGCGGAGTGCAAAAACGCATTGCAAGGTACCACCCATGAGAGCCGATATTGTCATTCTTGCTGCCGGACAGGGCAGCCGCATGAAATCCAGCCTGCCAAAAGTGTTGCACCCGATAGCAGGCAAGCCGATGCTTGAACACGTTATTCTGAGCGCACAAAAAACTCAAAAAAGGATTGGCAAAGGCGAGATTCATGTGGTCATTGGTCACGGGGCTGAAAAGGTAAAAGAGGCTCTGGGGCATTATGACCTGAACTGGGTTGAACAGACCGAACAGCTGGGGACGGGGCATGCGGTGCAGCAGACCGTTCCGGGGTGCAAAGACGCTGATGTGGTTCTGGTGCTTTATGGTGATGTTCCCCTCATTAATGCTTCCACCCTTGAATCGCTGCTTGCCGCCAGCAACGGTGAGCGTCTGGGACTGCTGACCATTAACCTGCCTAACCCATCAGGCTATGGTCGTATTGTTCGGGATGGCTTTGGCAGTGTGCAGGCCATTGTTGAAGATAAGGATTCAACGCCAGAGCAGCTGGCCATCAACGAAGTCAACACCGGCATCATGGCCATTCCCGGCAAAAAGCTGGGTGACTGGGTAATGGGGCTGGATAACAACAATGCCCAGAAGGAATATTACCTGACCGATGTGGTTGCCAAAGCGGTTGAGGAAGATACTCCGGTTGTCCATGTTCAGCCTCAGAAAGCAACGGAAGTTGAAGGGGTAAACAGCCGCGTTCAGCTGACTGAACTGGAACGGGCTCTGCAAAAAGAGCAGGCCATCAGCCTGATGACATCCGGTGTCACTATTGTTGACCCTGCCCGCCTGGATATTCGTGGCAACATCAAAACCGGACACGATATTTTCCTTGATATTAACGTGGTGCTGGAAGGCGACGTGGAACTGGCAGACAACGTCACTATCGAGCCCGGCTGCATTATTCGTAACTCCAAAGTGGGTGAAGGTGCGGTTATCAAGGCTCACTCTATTCTTGAAAATGCGGTGGTTGCCGCAGGCTGTGAAGTAGGTCCTTTTGCACGACTGCGTCCGGGTGCCAATCTGGCGGAAAAAGCCAGAGTGGGCAACTTTGTAGAAATTAAAAAAGCCAACGTTGGCGCAGGCAGCAAAGTGAACCACCTCAGCTATGTGGGTGATGCTGAAATTGGTTCCGGTGTAAACGTCGGTGCTGGTGTAGTGACCTGTAATTACGATGGTGCAAACAAGCATCAGACCGTTATCGGTGACGATGCTTTTATCGGTACAAACAGTTCCCTGGTCGCACCGGTCGCTGTTGGCAAGGGTGCAACCACCGGTGCCGGGTCCGTGATCACAAAAACGGTTGAGGATAATCAGCTGGCTGTGGGACGAGCCCGGCAGCGAAATGTTGATGGCTGGGAACGTCCGGTAAAAAAAGTATAAACGACAGATATTCAAGGTAAAAATTTATGTGCGGAATTGTTGGCGCTGTAGCGCAAAGGGATGTGGCCCCTATCCTTTTAGAAGGACTTCGTCGTCTGGAGTACCGGGGCTATGACTCCGCAGGCGTTGCTATTGTTGACGCTCAGGGTGAACTACAACGTGTCCGTCGTACCGGTAAGGTGGCGGAACTGGCTGACGCTATCGCTGAAACGCCCGCTCCTGGCGGTACAGGTATTGCCCATACTCGCTGGGCAACCCACGGTGAGCCGAATGAGCGCAACGCTCACCCTCATGTCTCCGGTGAAGATATTGCTGTGGTTCATAACGGCATTATTGAAAACCATGAAGCGTTGCGAACCTTCCTGAAGGGTGAAGGTTATGTCTTCACTTCAGACACTGATACCGAAGTGATTGCCCACCTGGTCAACCTTAAGCAGAAATCTTCCTCTACCTTGCTGGAAGCCGTTCAGAAAGCGGTAGAGAAGCTGGAAGGTGCTTACGGCATGGTGGTGATGGATCGTGCCGATACTGAGCGCCTGATCGTTGCCCGTTCTGGCAGCCCACTGGTGATTGGCCTGGGTCTGGGTGAAAACTTTATCGCTTCTGACCAGCTGGCGTTATTCCCGGTCACCCGTCGCTTTATGTTTCTGGAAGAAGGCGATGTCGCTGAAATCACCCGCACCAGCATTTCTGTTTTTGATGACAAGGGGAACGCGGTTCAACGTGCCGCCAAAGAAAGTGACATTGAGCACGATGCCGGTGATAAAGGCCAGTACCGCCACTACATGCTGAAAGAGATTCACGAACAGCCAGATGCCATTGCCAATACACTGGAAGGTCGTCTGGGTGAACAGAAGCTTAATCTGGACAACCTGGGTAAAGAAGGTCTGGATATTCTCAGCAAAACCAAAGCCGTACAAATTGTTGCCTGTGGCACCAGTTATCACGGTGCTATGGTCGCCCGTTACTGGTTCGAGGAGCTGGCAGGCATCCCGTGTCGTGTAGAAATTGCTTCCGAGTTCCGTTACAGAAAGTTCTTTGTGCCGGACAACTGCCTGTTCGTCACCATTTCCCAGTCTGGCGAAACCGCTGACACCCTGGCTGCCTTGCAGCTGGCTAAAGAACAGGGTTACATGGCGTCCCTGAGCATCTGTAACGTACCGGGGTCGTCTATGGTGCGTGAATCGGATATGGCACTGATGACCCGTGCAGGGGCAGAGATTGGCGTAGCGTCGACCAAAGCATTTACCACTCAGTTGACCGCCTTGCTGATGCTGGTGACTGCGGTGGGTCGCCACACCGGTATGACGGAAGCGCAAGAAGCCGAGATTGTTAAGGCGCTGCGGGAATTGCCACATCACATCAAAGATACTCTGACACTGAGTGACGATATTGAGGCGATGGCGGAAGACTTTGCGCACAAACATCACAGTCTGTTCCTGGGGCGTGGCACCCAGTACCCGATTGCCATGGAAGGTGCGCTGAAGCTAAAGGAAATTTCCTACATTCATGCTGAAGCCTACGCCGCCGGTGAACTCAAGCACGGCCCGCTGGCTCTGATAGACGACGATATGCCGGTCATCGTGGTAGCGCCAAACAACGACCTGCTGGAAAAACTGAAATCCAATATGGAAGAGGTTCGCGCCCGTGGCGGTCAGCTGTATGTATTTGCAGACCGTGACTCCAGGGTGAATGAAGCCGAAGGCATGAAGGTTCTGCCTGTGGACCAGGTGCCGGAGATCGTTGCGCCGATTTTGTATACCATTCCTTTGCAGCTGTTGTCTTACTTCGTGGCCATCATCAAGGGTACAGATGTTGACCAGCCTCGTAACCTGGCTAAGAGTGTTACGGTGGAATAATTTCAGCTATCTCTTTATCACATCTTTGTGAGCAAAAAATAAAGTTCTAAAACTCAAAATAAAGTTTTAAAACATAAAAAATAGTTTTAAAACGAAAAGAGGCAGGTGTATGGTTTATCTCAGGCCATACACCGGAGCCTCTGATATGGTGAAGCGGAAATATTGCTTCAATCAGGAAGAGATTGAGGCGTTACAGTCCCAAGGTCGTGGACAGGGTTCAGGAAAAAGTTACCTTCCCTGGATTCGGGCACACGAAATTAATTCCATCGGTCTTACCACACGAGCGCCAGGCTGGAAAACTGGCCTCAGTCCCCACCATTTCCTCTCAAAGCTCGAAAAACAATATTTTTACCTCCTCGAATGGTCGAACATTGTCGTTGATATTCAAGAACAGTTTCCTCTTAACCACCTGGCCACTTTCCAAATTACCAAGGATGCAGGTATCAACTACACGTGGGAGCGGGATACTGGTTATGACGCAGTGCTGACAACAAATGACTGACCTTTGAAGGCAGATAAGAGCCCCTGAGGCCAGTGAGGTCAAAAAATCTCGACGTGAAGCCTGTGGGTGCCAGTCCGACAGGCTCCTAGCAGTAGATGCTTACAAAAGGTTGATGTGGTAGCGGTTTTCTTTCGTTAGGGTGCGTATAAAAAGCTATATAAATTTATTTTATATAGCAAAATTTTTTATTGATTCTGCTTAAAGTCGATAACAGTTACTGTCTGAAGTAGTTTGGCAGAGGCATTCAAGATATATGGCTGGTTTTCGAAGCTTCTGTTGATCTTTTTGCTACATAGCCCTAGACTTCTCATTGTAGCTACACAGGCAGCTAGAGATAGTTGCCAAATATCCTACGTCGAACTAATCTCTCGGCGTAGTAAAGGGTGCCAAAATCGCGCCCTTTTTTTATTTTTGGGGAATCACTTTTTTAGCAAAATCGTCGTAAACCCTCGCCCAATGCGGGCGGGGATATAAGACGGGAAGGCGCAGAGCCTTCCGCCATCAATCTGGTGTACTCTGGCTATTAACGTAGTCCTTCAGAGTCTCGATAGTTGCACCGCCAGCACTGCAAGCAAAGTAAGACCTTGACCACATTAAGCCTGCTTTGCTCTGAGCAGTAAGGTGGGTATTCAGCATTCGCAACCGTCTTGATGATGTTGATTTGAGATTATTTACCATGACACTGATAGCCAGTTTTGGTGGGTAGGCCACCAACAGGTGTACGTGATCTTTTTCGCCATCCATTTCAAGTAACTGGCATTCCAGTTTTTCACATGCACTCTCGAACGACTCCCGTAACTGCTTGATCATATAGCCATCAAAAAGCTTTCGCCTGTACTTTGTCGTGAACACCAAATGAACAACCAGCTTGGTAACGCTATGTCGTTTGCGAAGATACCCTTTAAGCAAATCTTTATTGTGTGTGCTCACTTGAAAACCTCTTTCAAATACCTGTAATATAGAGCTTATATTAATGAGCACTGAAATAACATTCCATGCTGAGAGCCACCAAAGTACGAATCTATCCAACATCAGAGCAGGCGGAATTTCTGGACCGTCAGTTTGATGCTGTGCGGTTCGTATGGAACAAGGCCCTGGCTATTAAGGTTCATTATTACAAGGTTCGTGGGCAGAGCCTTTCTCCCAAAAAACACCTGAAGCCCTTGCTGGCAAAAGCCAAGAAAAGCCGAAAGTACTCATGGCTGAAAAACGCTGACTCTATTGCACTGCAACAGGCCACTATCAATCTGGATACGGCCTTTCAAAACTTTTTCAATCCCAAATTGCAGGCAAGATTTCCTCGCTTCAAGAAAAAGCATGGCAAGCAAAGTAGCTACCATTGTACGTCTGTCTCTGTGGGCGATAACTGGATAAAAATCCCCAAGTGCAAGCCCATAAAGGCTAAAGTGCATCGTGAAATAGTGGGTAAGGTGAAGTCTATCACCCTGAGCAGAACGCTAACCGGCAAGTATTTTGCCTCCATATTGGCTGATGATACCCAGGAACAACCAAAACAGATTGATAATCTTGAAGCTAATCAGGTTGTCGGTGTTGATATGGGGATTACTGATCTGGCTATCACCAGTACCGGCCATAAGACTGGCAATCCTCGCTTTCTGAAAAAAGCACAACGTAACCTGAAAAGAAAACAACAGGCTCTATCTCGCTGCAAGAAAGGCTCAAAAGGTAGGCACAAAGCCCGTTTATTGGTGGCAAAGGCGCATGAGCGTGTAGCCTTTGCCCGTAATGATTTTCAGCATAAGCTATCAAAACAACTCATCGACGAAAACCAAGCGGTAATTGTGGAGACACTGAAAGTTAAAAACATGCTCAAGAACAAGCGTCTTGCACGTTCTATTGCTGATGCTGGCTGGCACTCACTGATAACCAAACTCGAATACAAGGCAAAGCAGGAAGGTAAACATCTGGTGAAGATAGACCAGTGGTTTGCATCCTCTAAAACTTGCTCAGTCTGCGATTTGAAACAGGAAAAAATGCCATTGAGAATCCGATCATGGGAGTGTAGCTGTGGTGCTATCCATGACCGGGATATTAATGCAGCTCGCAATATCAAGAAGCAAGGCATATTGAAATTAAAGGCGGAAGGACTGTCCGTTTCTGCTGATGGAGGCTTGCGTAAATCCGGCATACTGTCGGTTGCTGCCTAAGAAATCAGAAGCCTCACCCGATAGGGTGGGGAGCAGTCACAGGGAAAAGGATTATCTCTCGCTGACTGAGAATTGCGATATTAGGCCTGACCTGTGGGCTGATGTTTTCTGGCTGGTGTTTTAAAACTTTATTTTTACCCCTGTTAGGTTCCAGCTTCTACGAAGCTTAGGAAAATTTTACAACTTTATTTTTTGCTCACACATCTTTACACCCCAGAACTGGCGCGCTATGCGCCAGCCTTCAACGCTGAGCTGTAATTTTGCCCACCCCTTCCAGACAGCCAGCCAACCGGGGTGACCTGTATGCTTGGAATCGCACCAGCTACCCAGCTTGGCAATGGTTTGAAACAACCAGATCAGCGGTGGCGGCTTCTCAGGTAGCTTCTTGCTTTCCAATTTTAGCCAGAGCACCTGCCATTCGCTCAAGGTTATCAGCACTTTGCATACGCTGGCGCTTAACGCCTGCGCCCGTTTTCCAAGCCTTGTGAAACTCTTCTATACGTCAGCGAATTTCGTAAAGAGGCATTCAAGATATATGGCTGGTTTTCGAAGCTTCTCTTGATCAATACTGTGGACAGTTTTTTGAGGGCTCGGCATTGATGCACCAAGGCTTGCGCCACAAGGGCTAGGATTTAATTGCAAGCATGGGGTTTCCCAGACCTGCTAAAAAGTACCCTATGCACCAATGGCACTGACTTAAGCTCTCACCCCTTGTACTTATTGAGTTGACGAGCTTTAGCCCTAGAGTGCTGGAGCTTTTTAAATGCCTTTGGTCGCCTCTTTACAGCTCTTGGTTCTGATCGTCCCGGTCGGTCTCCAACTTTATGTTCTCCAATGATAACTATCATTTGAGCTTGAACCTGGTTGAGAGTGCAATTTGGACAGAATAACAGTAAAACCCGAGCCCCATTTAGCGTCTGTTTTGCTGCCTTGAAGCTCACATCCCTCGGAACTTGCTCTGTGGCTTTGGCCACTCGCGCCATTAATGCCCGTATCAAATTGTAAACCAGAAAATGAACATAAATTTCTTTACGCACCATCGCTGGAGTCTTACAGCGCAACATCTCCATATTCATAATTGTTTTGATGGTTCTGAAGTCCAACTCAATATTCCAGCGTTTGGTGTACAGTGCGCTAATGTCAGAGCGTGGATATGCTTCTGCATCAATCAATGTGGTAACGATGATACGATTCTTCGTTTTAATGGCACGGATAATCAGGTGATCCGGTGTCCACTGATCGTAAAACTCTCTGCTCATCCAGGGTGGTTTTGGAGGACGCTCCAATCTGAATAAAGCATCTTTTTTTCCCAGTTTCATGAAGGATTTTCTGAAGTCGATTTTACGCGCACCATTTTTTTCAAAAACACCGTCAACACCTGCTATAAGCAAAAGTGCCAGGATGAAATACGTCTCGAAAATGGCATCGCCAAGCACAATGTCGTCAGCATTCAAGTTCGGGATCATTTGTATCATCAGAGATTGCTCTCCACTGCCTTTTCCCTCACAAGCTCCCATGGCTGTCTCAATGAGAGCTCCACTTCCCAGCGTGATAAAGGCAAGCATCCTGACAGTAGGGAACCCTACTTCTTTTTTTTGGGATTTTGACTGGGGATAGAGCTGTTGGTTTTCAGTCGTGTCAGGCATATTAGCAGTGGTTCCATCGGCAATAACAACCCGCCGACCGTGCCACAACCATGATTCCGGGCTTTCTTCATCCAGTCGTTTTCCTGAAATCTGAAACAATGACTTTACCTGATCTTCCGGCAACCGTTTACGTGCTTTGCAGTAGGCGTCATTCTTGGTTTTGTCGGACACTTCGTCATTTGCTGCTTGTTCAAGTGACTCCTGTACAAGAACCTTTCTGCAGGACTTGTCTTCATTGGACACCTGACGCATAAAAAGAGTAAGGGTTTTCAGGGCTGGATAATCTCTAACTCTGGAGGTCGATTTTTTCTCAAAGGCATTCAGGATCTCTGTGGAGAGTAGAGAAGCCAAGGCGTCTTCAGATGTTTGTGCAAACTGCTTCAGACATTGGTCAGCGAGTTTTAGATATTCTGGGCTAGACTTGTTCATGGCTTGCTCGAGGGCTCTGTTAACTTCATCTATTTATAGATGATTTGTTCTTGGGCAAGCCTTTCATGCCAAGGGATTAAGTCTTAAGTCAGTGCCATTGGGTTATAGCCATTAACCGCTCCTTCCTGATGCCCATAAATGGTTTTCACGGTAACATCAACATCCATAATCCATGGAATGGTTAATAACGGATCAAAACAGAGATGGAGGTGTTTTTGCATCCATTCAACGCCTTCATCTTCGTCAATCTTCTTTAAACCACGCCTGGCAGAATCATCGCTGACAATTTTTTTCATCCCGAGCAACTGAGCGTTTACTTTATCACCAATAATTGTTCCGATATGCGCATAGCGTTTATGTCCTGAAAGAATGGAAAGCATTAATGAGCCAATCACATCCACTTTTTGAGGGGCGTTTGGGCTTTTATAAGTTAGTGGGCAATCGTTAATCCAGGGTTCAAATCGGTGACCTGTTTTTAAAAACTGTATAAAAAAAGGAAGCTGTCCCATTGGGGTGACCGATGCTTCAGGCTCCCACTCGACATGGATTTTACCGTCGAAAGAATCGACTTCGAGTTTGACGGATAAGGGATCTTTTTCCATTTCAGACAACTCACCCTTTGCGGGAGTGGGTTTTGGTGGTCGAACCATCTTCGAGCCCTCAATATTGTTGAGGGTTAGAGTTTAGCTCAGGGGTTAACCGCTGAATTTAGGTTAAATCCGCTGCGGGCAAAGATGTATTACTGGTTGAGCGGTTTGACAGGCAAAGAACACTAAAAGGCTGGACCCGAAAACCGGTCGTTTCAGCACTCACCCTGTTTGGGCTGGATGAAATGTTCGCCCGCTATGCCAGTTACGAAACCCTGGCTGACTTGATTCGTCTGCGTTTTGCCCGGTCAACGGAAACACTGAAGGAACTGTTTTCACGACTGGTGTTCAATATCCTTTGTGGCAATACAGACGACCATGCCCGTAACCATGCCGCATTCTGGGATGGGAAAATGCTCACCCTGACACCGGCATACGACATTTGCCCCTCAGGGAAGGGCAGGCAATATTGCCAGCCAGGCCATGCTGATCTCTGGTAACCAGAGAAAGAGCCAGCTGGCCTGCTGTGTTGAGGCCGCCGCCGTTTTCCTGCTCTCACGAATGGAAGCGACAAAGATTACTGAACAACTGCAAGAAGGCATTGAGCAACACTGGCAGCTGGTCTGCGATGAAGCTCAACTTTCACCGGTTGATCGCAGGTTATTTTGGGGCAGGCAGTTTATGAACCCATACATTTATGAGGTATGAGGTCACATAGCTTTTGCTGCTTTCATCAGCTTATCGTTTGGCTCCGGAGGGTTGCCTAAAAGATCCATTACCCTCCTTTTGTACATACCAGAATAGTACGGGGAGGAAGTGCTGAAAAACCGTACGCACAATGGGATTTGCACCCCGACAAACCCACAAGTAATGATACAGGTCAGTGTTCGTATCACCTGCCACAGCCAGAATAGCGACCCAATCCCAATCACCCATCGCTACTGATTCAACGTAGCGCAAGATTACATAACCTGTGGAGGGTTAGTCATGCCTATTCCCAAGCGACACCAGCCTAACAGTCACCTGCCCCCTAAAGAACAGGCTGCTGAAAACCGTCGGGCTGAACAGTATCGAAGCTATTCTGAAGTCAGTGAGCAAACCAGAATCAGAGCAGAAAAATTGTATCGGGATGGAAAGTTTTTCTGCTCTGAAGCCGTTTTCACAACAGTGAACGATTATCTCGGGCAACCCGCAGATAGCAAAATGGTAAAGATGGCGTCAGGCTTCGCGGTTGGAATCGGTATGGCTGGCTGCCTGTGCGGAGCGCTATCCGGTGGCGTAATGGCTTTGGGTCTCAGGCACGGTAGAGAAAAAGGCGGCCAGTTGATGCCGGAAGAGATGTTTCCCCTATCCGCCGAACTTCACGACCGTTTTCAACGAAGAAACTGCTCAACCTGTTGTCGTAAACTCATCAAAAAAATGGAGTTTGGTTCAAAAGAACACAAAGAGCAGTGCATCCGCTTTACAGGTGAAGTCGCCGCCGATGTTATTGATCTTCTGGAAAACGGTGTTACTCAACCTCAAGCACCCGGAAGGAATGAAGACTGCCAAAGATGCGACAGCTAATAACCCCGGTGCATAGCCTGTTGGATGCCAAACACCGTCTTTGGTCTATGTCAGGCTTCTACTTCTAATGGGTGACTGCTCACCCGGCCAAAGAGGGGGTGTCGTAAAAAAGGAAAGCCGCGACTGAGCAGTCATAAGCTCTGTGTGCTACTTTTATGCGCTTAACTGAAATGCGCTTTACGGTGCCAACAATTGAAGGCTCTCAGTAAAAAGCCAGCCCATAATCTGGC
This sequence comes from Endozoicomonas euniceicola, assembly GCF_025562755.1. GTDB lineage: Bacteria > Pseudomonadota > Gammaproteobacteria > Pseudomonadales > Endozoicomonadaceae > Endozoicomonas_A > Endozoicomonas_A euniceicola. The sequence continues at coordinate 2,550,454 of NZ_CP103300.1, read as the reverse complement.
TTTGTTCAAAAATATTGTTGGAACGTATAAAAGTACTTACTGTAAGTCGACTCCCTCAGTCCCTCAGTTGTTGGTATTTTTTAAATACTACCGCGTACTTACGTCTCTTAAGGCGCCAACTAAAAACCTGAAAACAGAGCCGCAAACTTTTTACAAATTGGAAGTTAAAAACATGTACGATAATTCAAATAACCTGAAAAAATGTCTGCTCTGGTTTATTTTCTTGGTACTTTCTTCCTATAACAGCTACTCAGCCGCTACTTCATATACAGATCACATCAAAAAAAGACTGGTACTTATCACTGGTTTTAATGATGACAAAGAATGGTCTTGCATGGCTTATCTTCAGAGTGGTGATCTCGCTGTCACCAGTACAGAGTGTGCGGAGCGAATTAAGAACTCAGAAAAGCCAGATAACCTGAAACTCATGAGAGAAATCGGAGATTCACTTACATTTACCCTGGCTTCTGATAAGCCAAAAAAGGGTATTCATTATCTCAAATTAGAGCCCGGCATTGAGTTAGAAGCCGAGCTACCAACTAACTCTTTCCCACTATTTGTCCTGGACGAATCAGTCGTTAATGTCTGGTATCCGCAGCTTATCACTGACAAACAAGTAATTTTTCAATCAATGCCATTGTCGATGTATGCTGGAGAACACCCAAGAATAGAAAACCTTTCTGCTTTACCTTCCCCTGTATCCGGCGCTCCTGCTTTTCATAATGGTTTACCCATTTGCATTTTATCAACAGATGGTCGTTGTATTCGTTACGACCACAGCACTTGCATGAAGTTCTGTAATCATTCCGACTGCACCATCGGCCATATTGCCCCTGAGAAACTCGAATATACTGTTTATGCTCTAACTTGTTCTCCATGGGCTGTTTGCAATTTTAATTTGGGCTATACAAAAGATTTTTGCACTAAGGATACATGGGCTTGCAAGAAGAAGAATTGCAACAGTTTTTTTGACCTTGATTTGTGTAGGAAAAGCACTTCTGACAAATACCTTCAATGCGAAAAGTCGTCTGCAGGGTATATATTTGTGGCATTCTTATCGGCATGTCTTTATGTAACTCTTCGTCTTACTTTTAATTATTATAAAAATAAAAACAGGAATCACGCATTAACAGCACCCTCAAACGTTTGATAATTACTGAAAATGAGAAGCCTAGGAGCCTGTAGCAAAAAGATCAACAATACTGTGGACACTTTTTCCTCAGTAGTACCAAGTGTTTCAGTGCATAGGGCAATGGCACTGACTTAAGCTCTCACCCCTTGTACTTATTGAGTTGACGAGCTTTAGCCCTAGAGTGCTGGAGCTTTTTAAATGCCTTTGGTCGCCTCTTTACAGCTCTTGGTTCTGATCGTCCCGGTCGGTCTCCAACTTTATGTTCTCCAATGATAACTATCATTTGAGCTTGAACCTGGTTGAGAGTGCAATTTGGACAGAATAACAGTAAAACCCGAGCCCCATTTAGCGTCTGTTTTGCTGCCTTGAAGCTCACATCCCTCGGAACTTGCTCTGTGGCTTTGGCCACTCGCGCCATTAATGCCCGTATCAAATTGTAAACCAGAAAATGAACATAAATTTCTTTACGCACCATCGCTGGAGTCTTACAGCGCAACATCTCCATATTCATAATTGTTTTGATGGTTCTGAAGTCCAACTCAATATTCCAGCGTTTGGTGTACAGTGCGCTAATGTCAGAGCGTGGATATGCTTCTGCATCAATCAATGTGGTAACGATGATACGATTCTTCGTTTTAATGGCACGGATAATCAGGTGATCCGGTGTCCACTGATCGTAAAACTCTCTGCTCATCCAGGGTGGTTTTGGAGGACGCTCCAATCTGAATAAAGCATCTTTTTTTCCCAGTTTCATGAAGGATTTTCTGAAGTCGATTTTACGCGCACCATTTTTTTCAAAAACACCGTCAACACCTGCTATAAGCAAAAGTGCCAGGATGAAATACGTCTCGAAAATGGCATCGCCAAGCACAATGTCGTCAGCATTCAAGTTCGGGATCATTTGTATCATCAGAGATTGCTCTCCACTGCCTTTTCCCTCACAAGCTCCCATGGCTGTCTCAATGAGAGCTCCACTTCCCAGCGTGATAAAGGCAAGCATCCTGACAGTAGGGAACCCTACTTCTTTTTTTTGGGATTTTGACTGGGGATAGAGCTGTTGGTTTTCAGTCGTGTCAGGCATATTAGCAGTGGTTCCATCGGCAATAACAACCCGCCGACCGTGCCACAACCATGATTCCGGGCTTTCTTCATCCAGTCGTTTTCCTGAAATCTGAAACAATGACTTTACCTGATCTTCCGGCAACCGTTTACGTGCTTTGCAGTAGGCGTCATTCTTGGTTTTGTCGGACACTTCGTCATTTGCTGCTTGTTCAAGTGACTCCTGTACAAGAACCTTTCTGCAGGACTTGTCTTCATTGGACACCTGACGCATAAAAAGAGTAAGGGTTTTCAGGGCTGGATAATCTCTAACTCTGGAGGTCGATTTTTTCTCAAAGGCATTCAGGATCTCTGTGGAGAGTAGAGAAGCCAAGGCGTCTTCAGATGTTTGTGCAAACTGCTTCAGACATTGGTCAGCGAGTTTTAGATATTCTGGGCTAGACTTGTTCATGGCTTGCTCGAGGGCTCTGTTAACTTCATCTATTTATAGATGATTTGTTCTTGGGCAAGCCTTTCATGCCAAGGGATTAAGTCTTAAGTCAGTGCCATTGGGTTATAGCCATTAACCGCTCCTTCCTGATGCCCATAAATGGTTTTCACGGTAACATCAACATCCATAATCCATGGAATGGTTAATAACGGATCAAAACAGAGATGGAGGTGTTTTTGCATCCATTCAACGCCTTCATCTTCGTCAATCTTCTTTAAACCACGCCTGGCAGAATCATCGCTGACAATTTTTTTCATCCCGAGCAACTGAGCGTTTACTTTATCACCAATAATTGTTCCGATATGCGCATAGCGTTTATGTCCTGAAAGAATGGAAAGCATTAATGAGCCAATCACATCCACTTTTTGAGGGGCGTTTGGGCTTTTATAAGTTAGTGGGCAATCGTTAATCCAGGGTTCAAATCGGTGACCTGTTTTTAAAAACTGTATAAAAAAAGGAAGCTGTCCCATTGGGGTGACCGATGCTTCAGGCTCCCACTCGACATGAATTTTACCGTCGAAAGAATCGACTTCGAGTTTGACGGATAAGGGATCTTTTTCCATTTCAGACAACTCACCCTTTGGGGGAGTGGGTTTTGGTGGTCGAACCATCTTCGAGCCCTCAATATTGTTGAGGGTTAGAGTTTAGCTCAGGGGTTAACCGCTGAATTTAGGTTGATATTGCTTACTGAATGACTGGTAGCCAGTAAAGGCAAACCAAACTGCAGAGTGAAATCAGAACCTGGCTTCAGGCTGGTATTGATCCAGCTATCAGAGGCAAAGGTGAGCACCACCGATGTTCTGAATAACTCACCATCCTGACCCGGGGAGTTGACTTTAATCTGTCCGGGATAACTGACAGAGGGAAAGCTTCCCCAAACACTGTTGACCGCAGCAGGCGCAGAAAAGTCCACCTGGACATTTCTGACGTCAATAGCTTTTGAGAGACTATTGGTTACCTTAATGGAAACATTTGACCAATGCGCCCCGGAAGAGTTGACGATCACTTCAGTTTTTACCGGAGCCGGTACAGGCGCCTGAAGTGGCTCAGCTTTTACAGGCAGGGCAAATCCCGACAACAAAATGAGCGCCAGTAAAATGCCACTCAACCATCGACCTTCCAATAATCTGGAAAGCACACTTATTGAACCGTTCATAGAGTTCCTTAATTCTCTTTATTGATACACAAGTCGGCAGAGATCACTTCAGCCGATGAAACAACATAATAATGTCGTCTATTTAAGTGATCTGGGGATTTCCGAATCGGGGTGATTCGACAGGGACAAAGCCTGCTCTATACTGGTTCTCTCAGCCCTTTAAAGTGAACCCCATAAACACTAATCGAGCCTGAAATACAGACTCTATCAACAGAAAATCCCATCGTTCACGGTGGGAAGAGTGTCAATGAGGATAATGAGTCATGCTTAAAAGATGGCAGCAAAGAAGACAAATCTTTAGTGAGGACAATACGTTTCTCCTGACCAACGCCTTGCATTTTCAAAATACATCCTCAATAAAAGGCTCCTATTTTACAAGAGGGCACAGAGGTGACCTCCGGTTTAATGGTTTTACTTTTCGGGTAGACGACAGCAGCGTTCAGGATGCCTTCAGCAAAGGTTTCTGCCCAAAATATTATGAGTGGTACGGTGGGGGGATGTGGAACCTGAACCAGAAGATCAACAGTCCTCAGTTCTGCGGCGGGGCAACGATCCAGTCTTACGTTTGTTATTACGCTGCCAGCCTGTTGGGCATAAACGGAATGAATATATTTCTGATCGATCTCAGGCTGTTTGGCGGCACTGTTCGAAATCGCTCCTCTTCGGACTTTGTTAATGACAAACTGGACTGCAATGACGGTTATTTAAGGAATGACAACATATACAGATTATTTCCCATAACCAAACAGATCCATTCACTGGAAACACTGGCCCCTGTTCCCGGTGCGAAGATTTTAGGGGTGGTGACAAATCCTACTGACTACTATCATAATGCAAGCCAACTTCAGCTTCACGCCAATCCAGATTATGAGGGAGGAATGGACAGTGTGAGAGCTGTCGTAAATCTGTTTAATGAAAGGGGTGGGGGCAGTGGCGAGTGCGAGACAGGGGTGTAAATGAATTAATTAATTACAACTTATCTTGTTAACGCGACTTTTCACATGACTTCTATCGCCATGCAAAAGCCAGTAAATCTGCTTTGCCGTCTAAATTACCGGCTAGAAAGGTTAAAGCGATGAATTCTTAATTGGCGCTCCCTTAGACCGGGAACTCACCAAATAGTCGATAGAAATAATACCGCTGCCCCAGAACAGGTTTACCAGTAGCATCATTCCCCATAGCTGGTGGTCGATAAATCCTTTTTCCCATAGCACTGGGTAAGACACTACCGCAATAATATTAAACACGAACAGCCCCAGTGCTGCCGGTCGGGTGGACAGACCCAGAGTCAGGAATACTGGCAGGATCAGCTCAACAGCAGTACCAGTGTAAGCAGCGATTTTCCAGGACAGCAGCGGTACCTGATATTCATACTGGAACAGGTAAAGAGTACTGTCCCAACTGTTGTATTTCAGCATTCCGGACGTAAAGAAGGCCCATGCGACCCATATTCGGGTGAATATAAGAAGTAATGGGGTCAGTGGTTCTGTGATGCGCTGGATTATGGTGTCGGTGTTTTTGAGAAGGTTCAATCTTCGTACTCTCCATCTGGCAAGCCATGGATATGGGTGAACAACTGTTGTTGAACCAGTTCGCCCAGCGGTGCCAGCATGGAATCATCGGCTTCGCCCAATGGCCGGCCTTGCTGACATAGACGCAGAAGTTGAGTCGCGGAAGGGGTTGTTGCCATAACCAGCATACCCTGTTGACGATTGTGGATAATGACTGACTCAGGGCGGGTGATATCAATGGACTTAATCTGATCGCTGGTAATCATCTGCCATAAGCTGGCGACAGGATGTAGCGAGTCGAAGAAATAGACGGGTTCGGCAACTTCAAGTGTTAATTGGCTGAAATTATCTTCGGTGATCCGGATCAGCTGCTCAAACGGGAATGTCGGCGCAATGGCAACAGGCTGGCTGGCTCGGTCAACCAGCCATTCAAGCCGGGCCAGATCGGTAAGGTAGGGTACTGCTTCAAGTACCGGCTCTTGGCTGGAAATCGTATCGAAAAAACCTTCTCCGTAATCGCTTATGTTTCCTTCTTTGAGAGGTGAGGCCAGAACATGCTGGCGGGCGAGCCGGGCAAAGCATTCGTCTCCCAATACCGCCTTGCAACAGGGATAAGTGGCTTCCAGCACTTCCGACAGGCTGATAATAAAATTATTGCGATATATCTGTATCAGTTGCTCCGGGGCCAGCCGACCGGTCGCAACCCTCTTGCTGACCGGGCTTGGCCGGTAGTGTAAGGCTTCGGCAAAGTCCTGCTGCAATTGCTGAAGGTTATCAGGTGGTTGGCATCCCACGGCCAGTCTCCTCAATAAGAGTCTCCTTAACAAGAGCCTCTTCTACAAGAATTTGTTGCGCTTTGCTGGCTTCACCGAGCAGGGTGTCGAGTTTGGGAATATCCAGATCCCACTCAATCAAGGTGAAAATATTTCCCAGTTGACTCAAATGCTGGTGGACCCACTGACGATAAAGCTGCCAGACAGGTTCGCTAACCGAACGACTGTGGGTGTCTATCCAGACATCCCCCTGTTCTAGTTGCCTGACAGTAAATCCTGCAAGGTGGATCTCTTTGACGGATTGAGGGTCGATGGCGTCAAGGTAAACCTGACAATCAAAATCGTGATTGAAGCTACTGACATAGATATTGTTGAGATCCAGCAGTAATCCACATCCGGTGCGTTTTTGAACCGCGCTCAGAAACGTCCATTCAGGCATTACGGAGTGATTGAAGCTCAGGTAGCTGGATGGATTTTCGATCAATAGCTGGCGGTTGAGCGCTTCCTGTACCTGTTCGACTTTCAGGCAAAAGTGGTTCAGCGCTTCCTCGGTATAAGGCAGGGGCAGCAGGTCGTTGAAGTACTGACCATTGACAGAACTCCAGCTCAGGTGTTCGGAAACGGCTATAGGATCGACTTCATCCACTAGCTGCTTGAGTTGAGTCAGGTGTTGTTGATCCAGCTTGTCAGCGGAACCGAGTGACATCCCGACCCCATGACAGCTGACAGGGTAGAGGCTGGCAATATCCCTGAGTTGCTGCCGGGCAACCGAGTGGGTAGAAAAGAAATTTTCGCTGTGAATTTCCAACCAGCCGATTTCCGGCTGGTCAGAGATAAACTGATGAATATGGGGTGAGCGAAGCCCCAGCCCTACCATCTTGTGGGGAGATAGCTTGTAAGTGGATGGCCTGCTCACAGGTCAATGATCAGGTTGGGAAATGGCTAAAGGCTACATCATTGGTTTTTTTGAACCGCCAGCAAGGCGATCGCACAAGCCTTTTGGAACCATAATAAAGGCGTCTTTCTGGCTGTCCATTTTTGAACTGCCTGCGCAGGAGGTGGTTTTGGTGGCGCAGTCATTCTTGCCTGCCTTTGCCACCCCGTAACACTTTTCCTGTTTCTCTGCGGCTGAAGCGGTTGTGGCGGTCATAGCGCTGCCGAGCGCAATCAGGCTTGTTACAGCAGACGCCAGGGCAATGCTGGTGGTCTTTTTCATGGTTATCCCTCCTACAATACTGCGGGGAAATTTCAGGCAGATGTGTCTATGAAAGACAGACACTCAGTAAAGACTGCTCCGGCCAGGATGTCCATGTTAAGTTTCTCTGATTTACAGTACTGGCAGCTTTCATTCAGGCAGCTATATTTCTTGGGTTGCGGTGGTTAGAGGCTGGATTACGTGCCTTTTGGTGGGACTTTGCTCCAGACAGCTATCAGTATTGACCTAATAAACCAGGACTTTGCCAATGACCCTTGTGCAAATTATCATGGGTTCCCGTTCAGACTGGCCCACAATGCAAAAGGCCGCTGAACTGTTAGACCAGCTTCAGGTGCCCTATACCGCCAGAGTGGTGTCTGCCCATCGTACGCCGGATCGGCTATTCAGCTTTGCCAGACAAGCTGCGGATAACGGCTGCAAAGTCATTATTGCCGGAGCGGGTGGTGCTGCCCACCTCCCCGGTATGGTGGCAGCCATGACGCACCTGCCAGTGATTGGTGTTCCGGTCAAAAGCAAGGCTCTGAATGGCCTTGATAGCCTGCTTTCCATTGTTCAGATGCCCAAAGGCGTTGCGGTAGCGACTCAGGCCATTGGTGAAGCCGGTGCGGCCAATGCAGGCCTGATGGCTGCCCAGATTCTTGCCACAGCGGATGATAATCTTGCCCGGCGCCTTATCGAATGGCGTCGGCAGCAGGCCGAGCGGGTGCCGGAGGATGTCGAGTAATGAAAGTTGGAATTGTAGGCTGTGGTCAGCTTTCAAGAATGCTGGCGCTGGCGGGCTGGCCGATGGGCTTCCGGTTCAGCTTTCTTGCTGATCCGGACGAGCCAGTCCGTTGCATAGAAGGGCTCGGCTCTGTCGTCCGGCTGGACACAACCATGACAGCCCGTGATGTTTATGGTGGGCTAGGCAATCCTGATGTGATCACGGTTGAGCGGGAATCTGTCAATGTTCCCCTGCTACGACAACTGAAGGTATTTTGCCCGGTGTACCCCGATCCGGACATTGTCTGGGCAATACAGAACCGACATCGGGAAAAAACGCTGGTGGCTGGTCTCGGTATTCCTTTATCGCCGTGGGAAGTGTTCCGGGAGCGTGAGCCGGTCCAGGAAGCCATTACCAGAATTGGCGGGCTTCCAGTGGTCATTAAATCAACAGAAGAGGGTTACGACGGACACAACCAATGGATTATCGACAGTCGTGAAACCTTGGAAGCGTTCGAAAAAGAGCGTGAAAAGTTGCTTCAGGGGCCAGCGGCAAAAGACCCTCATGAATGGATTGTCGAACAGAAAATAGCGTTTGATCGTGAGATTTCAGTGATTGGCGCACGTTCACCTGACGGCAATATCCTGATCTATACACCCGGTGAAAACAGTCATAACCAAGGTATTCTTGTCCACTCCGTGATTCCGGCTCCGGATTTGTCCGGGCCATTACACAATAAAGCCCGGGACTATATCTATCGATTGTTGCAGGAAACCGGCTATGTGGGCGTGCTGGCGGTAGAGTGCTTTGTGGCAGGTAATGAATTGCTGGTCAATGAGCTGGCACCTCGGGTGCATAACAGTGGCCACTGGACGATAGACGGTGCTGCCACGAGCCAGTTTGAAAATCATCTTCGGGCGATTACCAGTTTACCTTTGGGGAATACGGCTCATCAGGGCGGCGTGATTGGTATGGTTAACCTGCTTGGGCAGAAGCATTCAGACGACAGCCAGGCTCCTGATCAGTTAATTACCCAGGGAACGTATTTGCACTGGTACAACAAAACCTCAAGACCCGGACGCAAGCTGGGGCATCTGAATATTCTGGCTGAGAATGAGGAAGAACTGAGTGGTTCTTTTAAATATTTGCAAGAAGCCCAGGCAACGATTCCCTGAAGCTGTCCAACCGATAAGAAGCAGGTTGCAGTAAAAGGGAGAGCCTGAACTCTCCCTCTTTAACCTCACTAAGTCATATCCATCACAATACGACCCGTAATCTCATTTTTCTCCATCTGATCAAAAATCTGGTTAATCTCCTCCAGGCTCCTTACTTCTATATTGGTTTTGACCTTGCCCTGGGCACCAAACTCAAGGCATTCAACCAGATCTTTTCGGGTGCCAACAATGGAGCCGACAATAGTGACGCCGTTCAGAACGGTATCAAAAATGGGGATGGGGAGTTCATCGGGTGGCAGGCCAACCAGTACCATTGTTCCTCCCCTACGGGTTGAAGCGTAGGCGCTGTCAAAACCCGCTTTAGAAACCGCTGTGCAGATTGCGGCATGAACACCGCCGGTACTGATTAACTTCTTAATCTTTTCTTCCGGCTTTTCTTTCATAAAATCAATGAAGTATTCGGCTCCCAGATCCAGACAAAGTTTCTCTACATCGGCTCCTGTATCCACCGCAATCACATTCAGGCCCATGGCCCTGGCGTATTGAATGGCCAGATGCCCCAGGCCTCCGGCACCAACAATGGACACCCAGTCGCCCGGCTTGGTGTTGCTGACTTTTAGTGCTTTGTAAGTGGTGACCCCTGCACAAAACAACGGTGCGGCATCAATAAACGACAGGCCATCGGGAATTTCAACGACATAGCGTGCATCAGCAAGGCAGTAGTCGGCATAACCACCATTCACCATATACCCGCCATAGACGACATCCGGGCAAAGTACTTCATTGCCTTCCAGGCAATAGTCACAGTAACCACAGGCTGAATAGAGAAATGGAATGCCAACGCGACTGCCTTTTTTCAGGTGGGTCACCTGGCTGCCAAGCTCGGTGACCACGCCTACACCTTCATGCCCCGGAATCAGCGGCATGGTCGGTTTAACCGGCCAGTCACCATGACAGGCATGCAGGTCTGTATGGCACACGCCACAGGCTTTGATATTCACTAAAACATCGTGTGGGCCCACTTCTGGTGTAGGTACGTCTTCAATTTTCAACGGTTCTTTAAACTTATGCGCAACGGCGGCTCTCATTGCAGGACTCCTCTCTGATTAGCTGAAGTCATGAATAGAAATAATTTGGTTTTTAATCGATAAGCTTGTGTGCATGAAACTCAAGATGGCTGTCGATAAAACTGGATATGAAATAGTAACTGTGGTCATAACCAGCCCGCAGATTCAGCGTTAAAGGGACATTCGCTCTAGCGCAGGCCGTTTTAAAATGATCAGGCTGTAACTGCTCCTCAAGGAATGAGTCACTGCTACCCTGGTCAATAAGAATGGGGTCGCTGATCTCAGCCTGCTGCACCAGCAGGGTTGCGTCGTAGCTGTCCCAGAGGCTTTTATCGTCACCCAGGTAGCGCTGAAAGGCTTTCTGCCCCCAGGGTACGGCCGTGGGGTGAACAACAGGGGCAAACGCCGATACCGAGGTATAGGCTCCGGGATTACGCAGGTAGATTACTAGTGCGCCATGTCCACCCATCGAATGGCCGCTGATGGCTTTCTTTCCAGAAACCGGGAAAGAGCCTTCAATTAACGTTGGCAACTCATCAACCACATAGCTATACATCCGGTAATGGTCAGACCACGGGGAACTCGTTGCATCGACATAAAAGCCAGCACCGGAGCCAAAGTCGTAGCTGTCGTGTTCACCCGGTAAATCAAGCCCCCGGGGGCTGGTATCCGGGCAGACTATCGCCAGTCCCAGCTGTGCTGCCATTTTGAACGCACCGGCTTTCTGGGTGAAATTTTCATCAGTACAGGTTAGGCCCGAAAGCCAGTAAACGACGGGGACTGGATGGTTTTTGGCCTGTGGAGGCAGGTAAATGGCAAACACCATGTTTGTCGAAGTTGACGACGATGAATGTTTGTATCGGTGCAGATCGCCTTCAAAGGCTCTGGTGACAGATAGCTGTTCCATTGACTGATTCCTCTTAGTAAAGAATCACGGTACGGATACTTTTACCCTCATGCATCAGGTCAAATGCGTCGTTTATTCTGTTCAGGGGCATGGTGTGGGTGATCAATGGGTCGATGTCGATCTTGTCCTGCATATACCAGTCGACAATTTTAGGAACATCGGTGCGTCCACGAGCTCCGCCAAACGCGCTGCCTTTCCAGCTGCGGCCTGTGACCAGCTGGAACGGGCGGGTTGAGATTTCCTGACCGGCTCCGGCCACGCCGATGACATAGGACTCGCCCCAACCCTTATGGCAGCACTCAAGTGCCTGGCGCATGACATGCACGTTACCAATACATTCAAAGCTGTAATCCACGCCACCACCGGTTAGGTCAACGATAGCATCAACAATATCGTCCACGTCTTTCGGGTTCAGGAAGTCAGTCATGCCAAACTCTTTGGCCATGGGGACTTTGTCAGGATTCAGGTCAATACCAATGATTTTATCAGCGCCGACCATCCGGGCTCCCTGAATCACGTTCAGGCCGATGCCACCCAAACCAAACACCGCGACAGTGCTACCCGGTTCAACCTTGGCATCAAACACTACCGCTCCCAGGCCAGTGGTGACTCCGCAACCGATATAGCAGACCTTGTCAAAAGGCGCTTCTGGGTCGATTTTCGCCAGAGATATCTCAGGCAGTACGGTAAAGTTAGAGAACGTTGAGCAACCCATGTAGTGCAGAAGCGGTTTTCCATCAAGAGAAAAACGACTGGTGCCGTCGGGCATCAGCCCCCGTCCCTGAGTCGCACGAATTTTCTGGCAAAGATTCGTTTTTGGGTTCAGACAGAAATCACACTCACGGCACTCAGGCGTATAAAGTGGAATGACATGGTCACCTTTTTTCAGGGAGGAGACGCCTTTACCGACATCGATTACGATGCCCGCACCTTCATGGCCAAGAATGACCGGGAATTCTCCTTCAGGATCGTCGCCCGACAGGGTGAAAGAGTCAGTATGGCATACGCCGGTTGCTTTCAGCTCTACCAGAACTTCTCCATCCAGTGGTCCCTGCAAGTCAACATCATGAATTTCCAGTGGCTTGCCCGGGGCAAAGGCGACAGCTGCACGAGTTTTCATTTTGGATCGCTCCTCAGTAGAAACCAGTGCAAGTATAGATGGTTTTTTATATGACACGCTGGCTGTTACCGATAGTGGTAGTCCTGGGAAATATTCATTTTTCGTCGTTTAAAAAGTGTCTGGCTGCCCGTCAATTTCAGGCATTCATTTTTTAAATGGAGAGAGCGCTATTTATCACAATAACTATAGGCTTCTTCAGTAATCAGGCTCACGTCTGTGTCAGTCTGTTTTTTAGCTATTTTGTGTGTGCTAAGAAATGGATGAACAGTTTGTAAAAAAATAATGATGGTTAATCAGGGGGCGTTTTTCGTGGCCTGTAGCCGTATAATACTATGGTCGAATAGATACTATTTGTTGAGTATGAAATCAGGAGCGAGACTGCTGTAGGAAGGGCTTTTTTTAGGCAGAATAATCCTGCTAGGATATGGAAAACACCTGACTAAAAGGATATGCCTGTGAAAAAAATAATAATCACAGTTTTTCTTTTTTGTGCTTCGACTGTTCTTCTCGCAGAAGAGCGACTTCCCGGTATCCACGTTTTTAAGTCACCTACCTGTGGCTGCTGTGCCAAGTGGGTAAAACATCTTGAAGACAGTGGTTTTTCGGTGAATGTAAAGAACGTTGATAATGTGAGCGACTATAAGCGGGAAGCTCACCTCCCCTACAGCTTGGGTTCATGCCATACCGCCTTTGTTGATGGTTATGCAATAGAAGGGCATGTGCCAGCATCAGATATAAAAAGGCTGTTGACAGAAAAGCCTGATATTCGTGGTCTGGCTGTTCCGGGTATGCCCGCCGGGTCTCCGGGCATGGAGTATGGTAGCCGTAAAGATGCTTACCAGACAATCAGTTACACCATAGAGGGGGAAGTGGCAGTGTTTGCTTCTCACTGAATACAGGCTGGCAACAAGAAAATATGCGATGTTTTTATATCCCGCTATAGGTTATTTCTGATGTAGATTAATGGATCCTTCGGTAATTGCTTACTGATTTCATTTGAGAATAATTCTTGTTAAGTGTGGGTTGACGCACCTTTCCGCTATAAAAAGCAAATGAAATGGCTTTTATAAAATGATTTTCAGGAAACTCACTGGACAATCTACTTACTTGACAGTAAACAGCCCAAACTAAAAAATCACGGCTATTGAAAGGATTTCCCCCCGCTTTAGATGTTCGGGGAATGTATAGGTTTATTGTTAAAAGGCTGGTATGCAGTGAGTAGTCAGATATTAAAAAAAGCAGGACTCAAGGTCACACTTCCCCGACTAAAAGTTCTGGAAGCAATGGAGTCAATGATTGGCAACCATGTCAGCGCAGAAGATGTGTACAAACTGTTGCTGGAAACAAAGACCGATATTGGCCTGGCCACTATTTACCGCATTCTGAATCAGTTTGAAGAAGTGGGATTATTGACCCGTCATCATTTTGATGGTGCTGTAGCCCGGTTCGAGCTGAAGTCTTCCTCACACCACGATCATATGATCTGCACTGACAGCGGTAAGATCATTGAGTTTATTGATCCGGTCATTGAGGCCAGGCAAAAAGAGATCGCCAGAGAAAAAGGCTATGAGTTAATGGGTCATAGTCTTATATTGCGTGTTAAGCCAGCAGAAAAAAGCGCTTAGAAAGTTTGTCTGATACTAAAAAGCCCGGAATCAATCCGGGCTTGAAGTTAAACTATTCAGCTCAGGCAGTATGGTGCTCTTGCTTGCTGGACCGCAGGTTAGTGGTTTGACCGTTTTTTGCCAGTCCAATCTTTTTCCATTCAGCTCGCATCATCAGCAGGACAACCAGCGACAGGGCAATATTCGATAGCGGCACGGCCAGCCAGATACCTTTGATATCCAGATACATTGGCAGCACCAGCAGAAATGGTAGCTGTATCAGCATGTTTGCCATGGTAACGAAAGTGGCCTTGCGACCCAGTCCCAGAGACTGGAAAAAGACGCCCGCACTGAAAATCAAACCATCCAGAAACATCGCGGCCAGATGTAAGCGCAGCCCCAGCTTGGCAGCACTGAAGAAGGCTGGATCGTCACTGTTAAACAACAGGATAATCGGATCCGCAAACAGGTTAACGACAATGACTGCCAATACGCCGGAACCAACAGCTACCCACAGCATACGGCTTACAAACTGCTTCATCCGGGCAAAACGTTCAGCACCATAGTTGTAGCTGATCAGGGGCTGCGTACCCGCTGCAACACCTTCTGCAAACATGTAGTAAAGTGTGGCAATGTAGCCGACCACCGCAAATGCACCGACATTGACCGCGTCACTGTATTTCATAAACAGATAGTTATGAATCGCTGTGATAAAGCTGAAATAAGAGTACATCAGCAGACTGGACAGTCCGATGGAGCAGGTGTTTAGTGACAGCTTGAACTCAAGAGTCAAATCCTTCAGGGACAGGCGAGTGTTCGCTCTGGCAGAAAAGAAATAGACCAGCCCCAGAAACACCACCACCAACTGGGAAACGGTTGTACCCAGAGCGGCACCTGCCAGCCCCATTTGCAGATAGACAATAAAGACAGCATTAAGAATAACGTTGGCAACAGCGCCTACCACAATCAGCCAGGTGGCGATGGTAGGCGCATCGTCATTTCGTACCATAAACGGCAATGCCATACTGCCCATTACAAATGGTGAAGCGTAAACCACAATTCTGAGGTAATTACTGGCATGCTCAAAAGCGAGACCACTGGCATCCTGTAACGCCAGCAACCATTGTCCGGTCAGGAGCAGCAGGAGGGATCCTGTCAGACCCAGAAGCACCAGCAATGTCAGGCCATTTCCCAGTGCGCGCCTGGCCCGGTGCAGCTTTTTTTCGCCTCTGGCCATGGAGCTGATTGCACCGGAGCCAACTCCGACCATCATCCCCAGTCCATACAGTGTACCTATGATTGGCCAGGCCAGATTAATTCCCGCCAGACCTTCTGCACCGATATAACGACCGATAAAAATGCCATCAATGACCTGATACAGGCCACTGACCAGCATGGCTCCAACAGTTGGCAGAACATAGTTCCAGAACTGTCGGTTAACACTTGGCATTTGTTTTTGCTCCTTTGTAGTGGACATTGGGTTCTCAATATTGATTAGGAGTGCTAACTAAAAAGGTAAAAAATACACCTGCAATATCATCGTCAGGCTTTTGTTAATGTCTACCCGTCGCTGATTCAGCTCTGGGCAGTTTTAGCTGCGACCTTGCCTAGCAGTTGTTTCAGCTGCTCCTGATCCTTTGCTGACAGGTTTTGCAAAAGGTTTGAAATCAACTCTTCGTAAAAAATACGATCACTGTCTACCAGTTTTTGCCCTTTCTGGCTTAAAGCGACATGGACTGCCCGTCCGTCTTCAGGGCATGGCTGTCGTTTAACCAGCTGTTTCCTTTCCAGCCTTGCGACCATATTGCTGGCTGTCGGCTTGCTGACACGCATCAGCTCAGCCAGTTCAGACAGGCGCATCATGTCGGACTCTTCCAGAGTTTTCAGATAGTCGTATTCCGTATAGCTCAGACTGTTGGCTCCAAGGCCGGGCTGCTCACGCCAGCAGCGACTGATATAGCGCTCTATGACCATTAAAGATTGTTCAACTTTCATAGGCGGTATTTTATTAGAAGGGCTAACTAATTTTCAAGACTTGGATATTGCGTACAAAGTAGCGCTGACCGTTATTGCTGTCAGCGCTTTTCGGAGTCAGGCCTGGTCCGGTGTACCCTGTGATTTAGCAACTAATTGACTATCGTCGTCTGATTCGAGCTTGGCAAGGTACTGGTTGACCAGTTTTTGGAAAGCGACCATCTGGGAAGGATCAAGCTGTTTTCCTTTTGGCAGGGAGTAGGTCATGAAATTAACAGGCTTGTTGTTGACGTGCAGCTCAAAGTGCAGGTGCGATCCGGTACTGCGCCCCGTGTTTCCGGTTAAAGCGACAACGTCACCGATGCCAACCTTTTGACCCTTTTTAACCAGAACTTTGCTCAAGTGCAAATAGCGGGTGCTGTAAGTTTCGTTATGCTGGATGGTCATATGAATGCCTGCTGCATGGTGGTTGCCAATACGAGTGACAACACCATCACTGATGGCCTTGGCCCTTGTGCCTGTTGGTGTGGCAAAGTCAGTACCGTTATGCGGAGAAATTCTTTTGGTGATAGGGTGCAGGCGTCGTGGATTAAAGTGGGAGCTGATCCGGAACTTGTGAGGGATAGGTCTGCTCAGGAAGGCCCGGTTCAGGCTTTGTCCTGTTTCATCATAATATTGACCATCGTCGTGCAGGAAGGCGGCAAGCTGTTTGCCCCGGTTCACAAAGACCACAGCCTTCAGAGTTGATCGACCAGTGTGAGTGTCTCCGACGTAGATGTCATCAAACAGCATCTGGAAAGTATCACCTGCACGTAAATCTCTGGCAAAATTGATTTTGTCTTCAAACAGGCGGGATATCGTTTCGATTTCTGCCGGGCTCAGCCCAGCCCTGGAAGCACTCTGATACAGGCTGTTGTTAATAACACCATCTACCTGTCGTTCAACAACATTGGTGACGTGGGAAAGCATTTCGCCAGTGTATTCATCACCATCCCGATTAAATTCCAGGGTATGAATACTATCGATAACTACCTGCATGCGGGTAACCAGTTGGTTCTCACCTTCTCTTACAAAGAGCAGTTGCTGGCCTGGCTTAAGATTATCGAGCTGTACGAACTCAACATCTGCATCAAGGAGTTTGTACATTGTCGCCTGAGGGAGTTGCAATTTGGCGAAAATTGACCCCAGGGTGTCGTTGGCTTCAATGGTGTAGTCTATTTGCTCTATCTGCTTATCCTGAACGGTTTCCACAGGTTCGGCTACAGACTCTTCAATGGTCGCTTGTGTCGTTAATGGTAACTTAACTTCACGGTAAGAATTCGAATCACCTGATGGCCAGAGTATTGCTGTTGTGGAAGCCAGTAAAGCCGTTAATACGATAGGTTTTCGGTGCTTTAGACAGAAATACTTTATCGATGCCATTCGTCGTTGCTCTTAAGCCTGGGGAAATATCCAATAGAACTAAATACAGAGGCTGGTCGCCAAGCGGTGTTTGCTCGTATTGTTTTCGTATAACTGACCGTTTTGTCAGCTGTTAGCTCGGCAGTGTATCACTTCGTGGATAATTTTACGCTGCCAGAAGTCGCCATTACTGCAAAGTTGTTAGCATTTACTTATTGAACTAAATTGTGGCGATGGATTATCAGACTGGTGTTGTAATATAACGCTTCCATTATGGCAACAAACTTTTACCTGAGGCAGAGTGTCGGGAAAAAGGCTTTTCAGGAGGATATATGAACAGGACATTAGCTGCTTTAGCCGCAGGAGCAGTGTTTGGACTGTTATGCCTTGGTAAGGCGGCAGCCCAGAGTATTGAGTCGGCTTATGTGCTTCGCAGCCCATATGATTCTGAATGGCTTCTGGTGAAATATACAGGGGATGATGGTAAGACGTATTACTGTATTTATACTAATTTAGCGGATGCTGGCAGTGACATCAGTCGTCAGACTCTCTGGTGTGCGGAACGGGCCAAGCGTATAAAGAACCCTAATAACCACAATGAGACTAAAGCTATTGCTGTCAGTTTTTATAGTCAGCAATATGGTTATTCAGGGGAGTCTCCCCTATCTTTTCCCAATGGTTACCCTATTGGGCAAACCATTGAGTTAACCTTTTTGCAGGAAGTAGACGTTAGTAATTTAAATTTCAGTGAGTAAGCTGTACTGAAGCTCAATGTCATTGTATGAAAGGATTATGGCCGGTTTGACAGTGGCCCCGGCTCCATTCAACCATCACACAGAAAACGCCTTATCCAGCGAACTGTACCCAAGCCCCACTTCCTTGCTCACATGAATCTGCATGGGAATGCGTTCTTTCAACGATTCCACATGAGAGATGACTCCGATCATTTTGCCGCTGGCGTTCAGGCTGTCCAGGGCGTTCAGGGCAATTTCCAGAGTCTCCTGATCCAGGGTTCCGAAGCCTTCATCAAGGAACAGGGAGTCGATACTGGTCTTATGGCTGACCAGATCCGATAATGCCAGTGCCAGCGCCAGACTGACCAGAAAGCTCTCGCCGCCGGAAAGGGTTTTGATATCTCTCTGAACTCCGGCCTGCCATTCATCAACAATTTCCAGGCTGAGCTCTTCCGATTTTTTCCGGTTCAGCTGATAGCGACCATGCAGGCGCTGAAGCTGTTGGTTAGCCAGATAGATCAGGTGATCCAGCGTTAGCCCCTGGGCAAACTTACGGAACTTGTCGCCTTTGGCTGAGCCAATCAACGTATTGAGATGATCCCAGAGTTCAAACTGATTTTTCTGAGCTGAAATCCGGTCAAACAATTCAGACTGCTGTTGACGTTTGTTTCGGTCATCCGTCAGGGTTTGACGAATCTCTCCCTGACGCTGATTGACCTGGCGCTGTTCATTATCCACATTATGAATTTTTTCCTGTAATACGTCGGTTGTTTCTTCCGTTAAAGGGTTGGATTGCAGCGTCGTCAGTTTTTCTTTCATCAGCAGCTCCCGCTCGGTAGTACGGGTAATGGCCTCTTCGAGAGTTTGCTTCAGTTTTTGGAGTTTTTCCCGATCTTCGGCAGGCAGGACAGCCTGTTCAAAAGCCTCTGTATCTGCAAAAGGGCTGCCTTTCAGCGCTGTTTCCCAATGCCGGGTTGCCGTTTTCAGCTCGTCATCCAGACGTTGTAATGCCTGCTCCTGCTGCTGTAAAAAACCCGACTGTTCACTGACCGTTTTCTGGGCCGACTGGGCGGAGTCTTCAGCCTGTTTTAATGACTGCTCGGCCTCAGCTACTGAAGTATCCAGACGCTGACGTTCCTCTGTAACATCAAGATCACCCAGTAGCATGAAACGTTGTGTCCTGACTTCTTCCAGTTGTTCAGTGAGTTGTGTCAGATCGTTCTGTCGCTCATCCAGCTGTTGCTTACTGTAGTTCTGTTTCTGGGTATTCAGGGCAAGGTCATTTTCCAGTGCTTGCAGAGACTGTCGCAGAGTTTCTGCCTGCTGTTCCATGGTTTGCCATTTAGCCTTCAGGCTATCCTGATGGCTCAGCCACTGGCTCTGCTGCCTTATATCAGGCAATGGTTCATTGAGTGACCCGGCTATCTGCTGTTCCAGCTGGTTTAGCTCCTGTTGCCGTTTCCGGGCTTCCTGCTGTTGTGCGTCCAGCTCTTTCTGACGTTGTTCATACTGCTGATTTTCCAGCTCCATTTGATGTTGAAGACGAGTGGTGTTTTGCTTTTGTTCTGTCTGGGTTTGCTGCAGCTGAATCAGACTGTCGTTAATCTGCTTTAACTGGCGTGTTTTTGCTTTAAGGCTGATACCTGCTTCCCTGGCGGTTTGCAGCCAGCTGGCAATGGCCTCCGGCTGTTGAATATCGAGTTTTTCACCAATGGATGCACAGATCGGTTCCCAGCTGTCCAGACAGGCAGTCTGCTGCTGACTGAGTTCGGTAATGCGTTTTTCTGCGGTCTGGCACAGTGTTTTTAGCTCAGCCTGTCGTGCATTCTGTTCACTGCCCAGTCGTTCTACCTGATTGAGCAGTTGTTTTTTTTCTTCAAACCTTTGCTGAGTTGCTGTGCTGTCGATATGGCTATACACGTCGATGGAAGGGTGTTCCCGTGAACCGCACAATGGACAGGCTTCGTCTTTCTTTAAACGATTACGGTGCTCTGTCAGGCTGGCAATTTTCTGTTCCTGAAGCAACAGGTTTTCCAGATCCTTCAGATGCTGCTTTTCCTGTTTATACTGTTCCCGGTTTGCCTGCAACTCATTGCTTAAAGGCTCAAGAGCTTGCTGGTTCTGGTGAAAAGCAGCCTGTTCAGCCTGTAAAGTTTGAGTGGTGTCACGATACCGCTGCTCGGTGTTTTTTATTTCCAGATAGAGAGGGGCAGTCGCATCAAAGTGTTCTTCCTGTTTCAGCAGTTGTTGTTCATCAGTACCTTTCAGAAGCTCGGCTTTCTGGCTCACTGCCTGTTGCAATGCTATCTGTGCCTGCTCACTGTCGTTCAAGCTCTGCTGAACCTTTTGCTGACTCTGTTGAATCGCCTGTTGCAGTGTCGTTAATTCTTTTTGCTGCTTGTGTTGATCGGCTTGCGCCTGCTGTTGTTGCTGTATCAGAGATTCCCGACGATCAAACTGAGCCCGCCAGAGTGGCAGCTGTTCAGCCAGTCTACGGTGGTGGGCATTGTCATTCAGATACTGGCTGGTGGACGCCTGCTGTTCTATAGACGACTGGCGTTGTTGTTGCAGTGAGTTAACGGTTTGCAGGTGTTCCGAAAGTTCTTTTTCAAGGCTGGCTGCCTGCTGTTTGCCTGTGGTCAGCGCTTCTTTTTTTTGCTGAATCTGCTGGTCGAGGGGAACCACCTGCTCATTGATCAGTGTTTCTGTTTCAACCTTTTGCTGCTTAACCGTGGCAAGGTTTTCCTGTGACGCTGTGGCTTCGGATCGTGCGGAAGCCAGCCTGTCGGCGCTTTGCTGTAATTCTGCCTGAAGTTGCTGGTACTTTGCTTCTGAGTGATTAACCGCTGCTCTGGAGGACTGAAGCTGGTCGAAAGCGGGTTTGATATCCAGGGCGGGCAGTGCATGGGCAAGGCGCTCAAGCTGCCCGGCCTGTGCCACTTTATCGTCAATCGCTTTCTGTTTGAGCTGCCCGGCTTCTTCTATGTCTGTTGTCAGCTTGTTGACCTGTTGCAGCCATTCAAACTGTTGCTTTAGTGTTTTTTGCTCTGTTTCTGTCTGACTGGCTTTTTCCGACAGGGTGCTTTGCTCCTGTTCGAGCTGCTCAATCACTTCGTCATCCAGCAGCTGAACCCCTTCGGACTTTGCCTGCAACAGTTTTAATGCTTCCTGCTCCTGACGCATCCGTTCGAATACACGACGGGAAATATCTCCGTAGATTTCAGTCCCGGTCAGTTCTTCCAGCAGTTCGGCGCGATCGTTGGCAGAGGCCTCCAGAAACGCGGCAAAACCACCCTGGGCCAACATCATCGACTTGGTAAAACGGGCAAAGTCTAATCCTGTGATGCTACTGACCTGGTTGAGCTTCTCATTGATCTTGTGGGTGAGAATAGTGCCATCCAACTTTGCCAGCTCAACCTGTGGGCTTTGCAGTTTGCCGTCAGCCTTGCCTCTGGCGCGTCTCTGGGACCAGAAGGCCCGATAACCTTCACCTTTGACTTCAAATTCCACTTCCGCCAGCGACTCGGCAGTGTGACGGGTCATCAGCTCATTGCTGCCCTGGGAAATGGTATTTAAGCGGGGTGTCTGGTGATAAAGCGCCAGGCAGATAGCATCCAGCAGCGTGGTTTTTCCTGCGCCGGTTGGGCCGGTAATGGCAAACAGGCCGTTATCGGTGAAGTCTGTGGCAGTGAAGTCGATTTTCCACTCCCCTTTGAGGGAGTTAAGGTTTTTCAGGCGTAAGCTCAGAATTTTCATTAGACAACTTCCTTCTCAGACACTGCTTTCCCGTCATTCACTTCGTTTTGTACAGTGTCCAGGTGTATAGCGTCCAGCACTTCATTAAAGGCATTGGTTAATGCCTGAACTCTGTCGTTTTCCAGCGATTCATCTTCAAGCCGTTTTGTGAAAACGTCGGAAACGTCCAGTTCTTCCAGAGTTTCACGGGCTTCCCGTACCAGGCCAGCTGACTGGGTGCTGCGTTGTCGCTTAACCCGGAGCACTTCCAGGGGAAGGTCGGCCACCATGTCCTGAACCGGACTCTGGACATCGCTCAGGTAATCCTCCGTTGTCACTTCTATTTCCAGCCAGGGGGAGAGGTCAGAGTCTGTGCTGACCTCTTGGATCTGTTGCTCGATCGCTTTGAGTGAACCCTTGATGCTCAGCAGTGGGCGAAAAACAGGAACCGGTATTTCGGTGATCTCTGGTGTTGAACAGTCGTTAAACGCCACCATAACCACCTGTTTGGCGGTAGCTGTTTCGTCAAAACTCAGAGGGATGGGTGATCCGGAATAACGAACATGTTCCTGACCAGCCACTTTCTGTGGCTTATGCAGGTGCCCCAGGGCAATGTAATCCGCTGGTGGAAAACCGCTGGCAGGGAAGGCGTGCAGAGTACCGATATAAATCTCCCGGACAGACTCGGATAATTGACCATTGACGGTTGTCAGGTGTCCGGTAGCCACAACGGAGAGTTTATAGTCTGCTGCCTTGCTGAATACCGTCTGGTAATGACTGGCAATGGCGTTCTGCAGAGCCAGCTGTTTGTCCGAGTCACTTTCTCCTGAGCGGCTTTCCAGAACATCCCGGGGACGGATATAAGGCACAGCGCACAGGGCAACAGCATACTCGCCACTGGCATTTTGTAACAGTACCACTTCGTCATCAGGGGTTTCAGACACGCCACCTATCACCGTGGTGTTCAGGCAGGCCAGTAACTCGCGAGACTCATTGAGGGTTGATACGGAATCGTGGTTTCCACCCACAATCACCAGTTGTCGGCAGCAGGTTTGCTGCAGGTTCACAATAAACTGATTGTACAGGGTTCGTGCATAGCTCGGGGGGGTTCCGGTATCAAACACATCACCGGCAATTATCAGGGCGTCAATGTCGTGTTCATTGACGGTTTCCAGTAACCATTGCAGAAAAGCTTTGTGCTCCGCCTCCCTGCTTTTGCCCATGAAGTGCTGCCCAAGATGCCAGTCGGAGGTATGAAGAATGCGCATGGTCGATTTTGGTACTTTCTGTAGTGAGGCCGTTGTTGTAAAGAGAGTCGCACAGAGAGTACAGCAGATTTTTTACCGACAGAACAGTTTTGTCTGGTCTAGTCTTAGCACTCGCTGTTAACAGACAGCCAGTAAGAGTAAGGACGGAATGATAGCAGGGAAGGCAGGTTCTGATTATTTGTAAAAAACTACCCTGACCCTACAACAAAGAGCTTTATCATCATGTCACTTGGTTTCAGCTATCTCAACGTTCAAAGAAGAGCCCTTTTTGTCTTTTGGATTTCGGTTTTGATTGTTTCTAACGGGCTAGCCGCTCATCGTGAAATAATTTCCGTTGAGGCGGAGAGCGAGATTCCTTACCGGGAGGAAGGCGATGATGTTACGATTTTTTATCGTTTCAGAACCCAGGCGTATAGTCCTGAAAAACAGCCTCAAACCGTAGAGTTGTATAAACTAAGGGATCATTTCATAGGGCGTGCTTTTAACCGGACATTTCAGGTTGTCTCACCATTTGACAGTTATATCAGTGTCAATAAATCTGAATACAACATGAGTGTGGTTATTTCAGAGATGGATCAATCTAAAGAGGGCGAGTATCAATTAATAATAGAAAGTGGTGATTCACGTTTAAAACATACGACAGCTGTTATAAAAATGGGGGATGCCTGTACGGAGAATTTACAGGGTCCGTTGACTGAAATAACTCCTGAGCGCAGCCGCTGGCCATTGAAAATAAAATCGATCAGGCTATGTTCTTCTAAAGAGCGCCCTTCTGAACAAAACACTTTTAATCAGGGTCTGTATTGTGTCAAAAACACCGAGACTCCAACAGATTTACGGTTCGCTTTTGAATATTATGACCACCCTGAGTCGGTCAGGGAAAAAGTGACCGGCTTTGTTTTTTGCGAGGCAAACCCCTATAAGGAATTAAGTAAGAATTATATCTTTGGTATTAGCATGGATGCGAAAACAAAAAAATACAGAAGACACGAGCGTTTAAACAGCATTTACACCGTAGCGCCTTATTACTCTGATAACGGCATAGCCTTCAGGTTCAACTTTACAGACAGTACAGAATGTACTTTGACTTATATTAGTTTGACTATGCGTAGAGAAGGCAGGAAAAATGTTTTTATGCGCTTCGCCCTCAGAACGGATTGTCATAATAATGGCTGCACGAACCTCGCCAGAACCCAGACAACAGAGGCTCATACTGTTATGACAGACGGAACTTCTGTGGACACGCCTGAATATATCAGTGTGAAGCCATCAGGACATTCAGGAGGTAACCTGCAATCAGGTATTCAAACGGCTGTCATCATGGCGGCCTTGTTGGTTTCGCAGATTCTGAGCCAGTCGGAGTAGGGGCTTATTGGTTGCTGCCCGCACAGGCTTCATTGATTTGAAAGCTGTAAAATGCGGCCATTATGGTAGCCGTCAACCAGTGGTTTACCCCATCATGAATGACCACAATGGGAGGGCTTCCTTCACCTGACCGTTCTACGTTTTCTCTCCACTCAGGCGTTGTGACCCCGTTATCGTCTATGTAGACAATAGAGACTGAAGTTCCATAAGGGGTTATCTGAAGCACAGGGCGTCTGAAAATAATGGCTACAAATGGAAGTGTAGAAGCATCAAGCCATCGATTAGCTGTATTGAGATCACCTAAGAGCTCCTGAGCCATGTCAATTGTGATATGCGAGTTGGGATCAGCATCAAAAAACTGATCTAAAATATTAAATCTTTCTCTGTATTCTTCATACTCATCCGGGGTGAGCAGCGCTTTTGGTTCCTGAAAGCTCTGCGTGCCTCTGTCTCTGTACTTTATATAAGCGGTTAGAAATAATGCCATTGTATTCCGTATTTCAGTGATGCTTTTCCCAAGTCTATTGGCCACTAGTACATGATATAAACAGTTGTCATCATGAAGGACATCATGAGGGACAATATTATTTTCAGCCAGCAAAGTTCTCAGATGATGTCGATACAACAGCTGAGTTGATGTGAATGCAGTCGAAGTCCAGGAAATTGAACTCATCAGCTTCATCCAATGATCTTTGTCTTTTGGCAGCTTCTCCATAACTCGCAAAGAACTAGAGGTATGAACCAGCATTAAGTTACGCAAATCGTCCACGACCTCCATGTCCTTGTAGAGCGTTATCGCATAAAGCACTTGCAGAACAACATTAATCCACTCTGGGTGTTCTTCAGCCAGTTCCGGATAACTGACACAGAACTGCTGTATGTAGTCTTTAGTGACAAATTCGATGGATTCAGCTATTTCAGCAGGTGACTCCAAAAGCGCTTGCTGAATAAAGGTAAGGGTCAGTACCTGTAAAATAAAACCCTTTTGTGCCTCTGGAGTACCTGTCAAATCCGCCAGGTAATCTCTTGTTTTCTTGCTACAGGCCGATATGTTGGATGTTTGGAATCGTGTATTCTCATCGACAGTAATATTCTCAAACTCGCAATTCTTAAAGATACAGCGGCGTAGTTCTGCCCCACTAAAATCTGCGTTCTTAAAACAACAATCCTTAAATCTGTTACTTCTGACCAATGAATTGCGGAGTGAAAAACCATCAAAAGTCACATTTTCCCATATCTTTCTATAAGGAAGTGTTATTCCATCAAAGCAGTGAAGCTGAGTCAAAAAGGATACATCGTTTATGGATACGCTATGCGAGCATAATAAATAGTTAACAATTTCAGGATATTGCAACCAGTAAACAGGGATTGCCGACCGGCTACTGACTTCACTTATACTAAGGGAGCTCGGGCGACGATAGCGTACCCTACCGTATACATACCAGCGACAAAAGCAATGGGTCAGACTATTCAAAAATTCCGAGCATCGACTTCTTGTTGGACTCTGTTGATGGATGGCTACAGCCTGGCCAAATGTTTTCCTGGAAGCAGCAACAAATTGGATAATTAATTTAAGGGTTTCTGTAAAATTGTTTTCCGGCACAAGGCTGGTATGTTCACCATTCTCTCTTTGCAGTACATTTAAGCCCAGCTCATCCCAAAGCGCCTCGTTAAAACTCCGTAAATATTTGATGGAGTGCTTATCGGGTATTTCGGGATTCTCCGGGGCAGCAGTCGCATCCCTGCTTTTGGGTAACAAAACAAAGAGCAGTATAATAAATGCAATGCGCACGATAGCTCCATAAAAAGGAAGCAGTGCAATATGTATCGCACTGCTTCCCTAACAACAGGGAGTACCCAGTGTAGCTCAGAATATTAACGTTTTAAGGCTCAGTCTCTTCCCTCTCTTACCTGTCAGTATGGAAGAAGTATCAGAGCAGCAATTCCCGATAAATTAATTACATCCAGAATTATCAGGGGCCACAAAGATGCAACCGGGAGTTAAAACCCTGACATTTGTTGCTCTGCACAGCCTTTATCATTTGTTAAATAAGTAAGTGCTAACAGGAAAGTCGCCGTGAACCAATGGTTTGCTCCATTATGGATGATCACAACGGGAGGTTGACTGGACTGCCGTATAGCTTCTCTCCAGTTACTCTCTGCTTGCCCGTTTGAATGAATATAGCCAACATCAACGGTGGACCCACCAGGAACTATCTGGAGCAGGGGGCGTTCAAAAATAATGGCCAACAGAGGAAGGGAGGAAATATCAAGCCATTCACCAAAGTTGTTAACACTATCTAAGAACTGCTCAGCCATTTGATAAGTAATCGGTGAATTAGAATCAGGATCCAATAAATGATCCATGTTGATAAATCTCTCACTGTATTCGTCAACATCTCTCTGCCTGAGCAAGCCTCTACCTCCTGATACGGTCATCTCATTTCGGGACATTAGATAAGTGTTCATAAAGGCCTGAATTCTGGTACGAATCTCCTCAATGCTCGATCCGAGTTCATTGGCGAGCAGTACATGATATAAGCAGAGGTTATCATGAGGGACATCCCTGGCTTCAATATTATTTGAAGCCAGAAAATGTCTTAAATTGGATTGATACAGCAACGAATCTTCTGTTAACTCTGAATCGTGCCAGTCAATTGATTTTAGAACGATTGACCAGTAATAGTCATCGGTAGTTTCCAGATGTCTTAATAGGTTTAAATTCTCACCAGAATATTTCTGCATTAATTCACTTAAAGTTACCAGACCCTCCATTCTTTTGTTTTTATATCTTGCTGCAGCATACAGTACATGCGTAGCAACAGAAATCCACCGTGGGTATTTTTCAGCCAACTCCCGATAGTTGCCAAGAAATTGCTGAATATAATCTGCTGATACAAGGTCATCTGCGTATTTATATATTTCAGATAGCGGCCCGGGTTTTTGTGACAAAAACAGCAGGGTCAGTAATTGTAAAACTGAATCTTCTTGCTCTTGCGGTTTGCCAACTAATGTAGTCAGGCGGTTTCGTTCTGCTTCGATACAGTGCGATATGTCGGATGTTTCGATTCGGGTTTTTTTATTAATATTGATATTCTTAAAATGGCATTCAATGAAACGACAGCAATACAGTTTAGTGCCACTGAAATCGGTTTTTTTAAAATCACAATCTTCAAATAACATTCCTTCAATCAATGAATCAGCAAATGGGAAGCCATCAAACGTTATACTATGGAAGCCTACTGGTGAGAGTTGTCTTTGTTGACCACAGCTTTCAGGCTGCCTTAAAAAAGCTACTTCTTTAGTCGTTATATGTCCTGATAACAGCACGCTAACTATTTCCGCATAGTGTAACCAGAGCGTGGGAATAGTCACCATTTTACTGCTAGAAGTGATAGTGTTGTTTTCTTCAGCATATGTATAGCAATGGCAAGTGACCAGAGCATTACTCAGTTGTTTGTTACTAATTTCATTAAAGCTCTCTAGTTTGTCGTTTATAAAATCAGAGATGTATCTCTTTTGAATGATAATCTCATAGATGATTAATCCAAGGGGGGCAACAGCAAGGAGTCGAGTATCTTTTCGTAAGGAATCCCAAAACTCCGAACCTTGAGTGAACTCAGGTAAAATAGCCCTTATAGTTCTCTTATTAATTTTCTTAAGAGTTTTTGGGAAGTCATTTTCCGGATTCAGCCTGGTATCTTCACCGTCCTCTCTTTGTAACGCATTCAGGTTGAGTTCATCCCAGAGCGCCGCGTTCAAACTTCGTAAATATCTGATGGAGTCCTTATCAGGTGTTTCGGAATTATCAGGGGCAGCAAGAGCCCCCTTGCCCTGAATTAATAAAACAAAGAGAAGCATAATAAACGCAATGCGCATGACGACTCCGTACAAAGAGGTTATTGTAATAGTAGGGAAAGCAATTTCCTGAAAAAGGCGGTATTCAGTGTAGAGTAAAATATTAATGTGTCTTGAAAATTACCTCTTCCTGACTCTGTCAATGGGAATAAGGAAGAGGTAGCTAAGGTGGAGGGAGGTGGTTAATAAAGCACCCGGCAGCGAATGGTTCCTTCAATCTTCCGCAGTTTTTCGTGAGCAATTTCACTTCGCTCCGCATCAACATCAATCACCACGTAACCAACATGCTCGTTGGTCTGCAGATACTGACCACTGATGTTGATGTTGTTGTCTGAAAAGACCTGGTTGACAGACCCCAGAACGCCCGGAATATTTTTGTGGATATGCAGCAAACGGTGCTTGCCGGTATGAGTTGGCAGTGCCACTTCCGGAAAGTTAACAGACGACAAAGTAGTACCAATATCACTGTACTTGATGAACTTGTCGACCACTTCGGCACCAATATTTTCCTGGGCTTCCTGTGTGCTGCCACCAATGTGTGGTGTCAGGATAACGTTATTCATGCCGCGCAACTGGCTTATAAATTCATCGTTATTGGAACGGGGTTCTTCAGGAAATACGTCAATGGCGGCTCCCAGCAGTTTGCCGGCTTCAAGGGCTGAGGCCAGTGCCTCAATGTCAACCACAGTACCTCTGGAAGCATTGATCAATACACTGCCATCCTTCATGGCCTGAAGCTGCTCTTTACCCATCATCCATTGAGTGGCGGAGGTTTCCGGGACGTGCAGGCTGACCACGTCTGACATTGCCAGTAGCTGGTTAAGGTCAGGCACTGGTTTGGCATTGCCCATGGGCAGTTTAGTGGTGGTGTCGTAGAAGTAAACGTCCATGCCCAGGGATTCAGCAAGAATGCTCAGCTGGCTGCCAATGTTGCCATAGCCGACAATGCCCAGTTTTTTACCACGGCTTTCGTAAGAATTGGCAGCGCTTTTCTGCCAGCCACCCCGGTGAGCCTGAGTATTTTTTTCCGGAACTCCACGCAGTAATAAAATAGCTTCTGCCAGCACCAGTTCGGCCACTGAACGAGTGTTGGAATAAGGCGCGTTGAAGACCGGAATGCCACGGGCCGTAGCGGCATTGAGATCAACCTGATTGGTGCCAATGCAGAAGCAGCCTACTGCGATAAGCTTGTGGGCCGCTTCGAAAATATCTTCCGTCAGCCGGGTCCGGGAGCGGATACCCAGAAAATGAGCGTCTGCTATGCGCGCTTTCAGTTCTTCTGTTGTCAGGGACTTGGTGACATAGTCAATATTGCTGTAACCGGCAGCTTCCAGATCTTCTACAGCTGAAGGGTGCACCCCCTCAAGCAGAAGGAATTTGATCTTGTTCTTGTCCAGAGATGTGGATGGCATAGTATTCGCTCAGTTGTTTTTTCTATGGGCTTTGGCGTTAGGGAAGCAGCAGAACATAATATACCGCTGTTGGCTTTTGGCGGTTGGCTGTATGAGCAGCTAATAGCCAACAGCCAACAGCCAACAGCCCGGTAAGTTATTGAATGCTGCGCCCCTTAATGGGGCCGTTTATCCGGTTCAGGGAATAATAGCTGGAGTCCTTGCCAGCTGCCTTGGGCAGAAAATAATACCACAGCGACAACTGAGGGCTGCCATTTTTGCTTCTGATTCCAGTCGTCAGCTGTCGCTTTGTGGTTCTGCGACTTACTCAGTAGGCCTAAAACCTGTTACGAAGGCTTAAACCTGTGCTCAGGAAAGGTTAATATACCTCGCAGGACTTAAATGCCGATACTGGACAGGGTGGTCATCACCTGCCTGATGGCCTGTGATAGCGCAGGATGCGCTTCGCTGAAACGTATGGCCTCCTGTTCCAGCTGTTCGTTGTACTCTTGCAGTGGAATGTCACCTTCTGCCTGCGCCAGCGCCAGCTGGATTTCATCGGTGATCTGTTTCAGGGAACCAGCCGTGCAATCATCAACAGGCTGACCTTCCAGCAAGTCGTGCAGATCCTGGATATTGAGATGGAGTTCTTCTGACATGCTTCTCTCCTTCGGCTGGGAAGCCTGATGGAATGATTCAGGGCCGATGGTTATCTTCCCGGGTTCCTGACTGCCGGGAACGTATCGGTCGCATTACAATAATAAAGTAAAAAGGAAGCCTAGATGAAGTACAGGCACCGCTGGCTTAGTGGCGACCGTATTGACCTTCCAACGGGAAAAATTGTCTGTGTTGGCAGAAACTATGCCGAACACGCCGAAGAACTGAACAATCCGCTGCCGGATGATCCAGTGTTGTTTATTAAACCAACAAGCTCTGTCGTCCACCTGGAGCTGCCGTTTAAAATTCCCCAAAACCGTGGCGACGTGCATTTTGAAACAGAGATTGCCCTGCTGATTGATAAACCGCTTTGTAATGCCAGTGAGCATGAAGCGACGGATGCTATTAAAGCGCTGGGGCTGGCCCTGGACCTGACCTTGAGAGACCTGCAGGCGAAAATGAAAAGCAGGGGGTTGCCCTGGGAAGTTGCCAAGGCTTTTGATGGCAGCTGTCCGATCTCATCGTTTGTCGCGAAAGAACACCTGCCTGACCTGGAAAATATCGCCTTCAGTCTGAAAATAAATGGCAAAGTCCGACAGCAGGACACCAGCGCTAATATGCTGACGTCTATTCCGGGACTGTTGAGTTACATCAGCCGGCATTTCACTCTGGAGCCAGGGGATATCGTTCTTTCTGGTACGCCTAAAGGCGTGGCGTCGTTGTATGCTGGTGATCGCCTGGAGCTGGCAATAAAGGACGTTTTTTCTGTCGAAACCTCTTGCCGGGCGTCCTAAAGATTTGCCTTGGGTGCCAGATAGTTAAATAGCTAGCTTTAAATAGATAGTTAATGTGCAGAAAAGGGCTATCTGGTGTCAGAAACACTGCCTGACTTTAAACTCCGTATTCTGGTTGCAGAAGATAATCCGGTTAATCAGATGGTGGCGCAGACACTACTGGAAAAACTGGGTTGCTCTGTGGTCATTGCCGATAATGGCGACGCTGCCGTTCAGAAAGTGGCACAGGAATCATTTGACCTGATTCTGATGGATTGCATCATGCCGGTTATGGACGGTATGGAAGCGACCCAGGTTATCAGGGCATCCGGCCAGCCCTATGACCGGATACCGATTATTGCTTTTTCCGCTAACGCCACCGATGAAGACCAGCTGGCTTTTCAGCAGGCCGGTATGGATGACTTTATCGACAAGCCCGTTACCGTTGAGAAAATGACCGGCTTGTTGCAACGCTGGTCTGACAAACTCAGCGGTTAATGCGTTGAGTACTGCCTGAGCCATCAACCGCCACAAAGACCATTGAAGTTTCTGTCAGCTTTTTCTGTGAAACAGAGTCGCCATTGTCATTCTCTATCCAGGCTTCAACGACCACCCGAATGGATGCTCTGCCGACTTCTGTTACCCGGCTATACAAACCAATAATGTCACCCACCTGCACTGGACGCATAAAGCTCATGCCGCCAATACTGACGGTAACGACTCTGCCTCTGGCGACTTTTCTTGCCTGAATTTCTCCAGCCTGATCGACATTCATCGCTACCCAGCCAGCAAATACATCGCCGGTGTAATTGGTGGACTGATTGTCTGCCAGTACTTTCAGGGTCAGTTCTCCCTGGGGTACAGGGTTATCATCGTTCACAAGGTTCATTTATTCTCTCCCGGTCTTTTTGTTATTTTCTGCTGCGGGGTCAGCCTTTGTGTTTTAAACACAAACCGTTTTTATCAGCCGTAGATTTGTGCTGGCAGCCAGGTGGCCAGCTGCGGCCATACTGCCAGTGCAATCAGTATCATCAACTGAATGGCGATAAAAGGCACAACGCCTTTGTAAATATCCGCTGTCGCCACCTCTTTTGGTGCTACCCCTCTCAGGTAAAACAGGGCGAAACCAAAAGGCGGTGTTAAAAAAGAGGTTTGTAAGTTAACAGCAATCATAATGCCAAGCCAGACCGGGTCTACGCCCATAGCCAGCAGAACGGGTCCTACCATTGGTACGATAACAAAGGTGATTTCAATAAAGTCAAGAATAAAGCCGAGTAGAAACATCACCACCATCACCAGCAGTACCGCCGTGAAAACACCGCCGGGCAGGTTTTCAAACAGTGACTGGATCAGTTCTTCGCCCCCAAACCCTCTGAATACCAGCGAGAACACCGATGCCCCGATAAGAATAAGAAACACCATGCAGGTGATTTTGGTTGTGCTGGTCACCACTTCAAACAGAATTTTACGATGGAACTGTCGCCGGGCAGCAGCCAGTGCCATAGCGCCTGAAGCACCCACGCCAGCTGCTTCTGTTGGTGTCGCAAGCCCTGTGAGGATAGACCCGAGAACTACGATAATCAGCAGTACCGGAGGCAGCAGCGTCATAAATAATGAACTTTGGCTGCTTTCATCAAACTGTTTGATCTCCTCTCTGGTTAACCCCGGGGCTGATTCAGGCTTCAGCCATGCCACGACCATGATATACACCGAGTAAGCGAGAACCAGCAACAGTCCCGGGATCAGTGCCCCCACAAACAGGTCACCAACCGATACGGTTTTGGGAGAGAAAATCCCCATATTCAGCTGAGCCTGCTGATAGGCGGTGGACAACACATCACCTAACAGAACCAGCGCAATGGAGGGAGGAATGATCTGCCCAAGGCTGCCCGTGGCGCAGATAGTGCCGGTAGCCAGCTGGGCAGAATAGCCTCTGCGGAGCATGGTTGGCAGTGATAGCAGCCCCATGGTGACCACTGTGGCACCGACAATACCGGTACTGGCTGCTAACAACATACCCACCACTGTTACGGAAAGCCCCAGCCCTCCACGTAGCTGACCAAAGAGCCGGGCCATGCTGTCCAGCAGGTTTTCTGCGACTTTGGATTTTTCCAGCATGACACCCATAAAAACAAACAGTGGGACCGCCAGTAACGTCTGATTGCCAACAATACCAAATAAACGACTGGGTAAGGCTGTCAGGAAAGAGTCGTCAAAGTATCCTGTCATGGTGCCGATGGCTGCGAAAATCAGGGCCGTACCAGCCAGAGAAAAAGCCACCGGGTAGCCAATCATCAACACCGCGCAGACACAGGCGAACATAAGCAGGGGAATAAACTCAGCTGTTAATTCAGCCATGCTGCACCTCCTGCGCGTCAGCCAGTAGCATTAATGAACGAAGAAGTTCAGCGATGCCCTGTAAAAACAGGGTGAAGGCCAGAAACAGAATCAGGCTTTTCAGCAGAAAGACAGCGGGTAGCCCTCCCGGGTCTGTGGAGGTTTCCATAATGCTCCAGGACCGCATAACGTATTCCCAGCTCATAAACCCAATAAACAGGCAGACCGGAATGAGCAGAAATAAGGTACCCAGACTGTTCACCAGAGCCTGGCCTTTTGGTGACAGCTGTCGGTAAATGACGTCAACTCGCACGTGTTCCTGATGTTTAAGAGTGTAACCGCTAGCTCCCAGAAAAATCAGCGCATGAAAGTACATGGCGGTTTCCTGCAGGGCAACCGAGCCAACATTAAGAAAGTAACGCAGCAAAACCACAAGGCAGACGGACAGAACCAGTAAGAGATTAAACCAACTGATCAGTTGGCCGGTTTTTTCCGTCAACTGATCGACCCCGGCTACAACTTTGTGCAGCACAATCCAGCCGGACTTCATGAGATTCTCCTGATTTATTATTGTTATGGTGGTTTTGGATTATACCCAGCCACAGCCTGAACCTGCAAAACGATGGACAGGCTCTACTTACAAAAAGTCCATACATCCACCGTCACCCTCGCTGTAATCTTATCGCCACTGTTTTTTGAGTGCAGAGGGAGAGGGTTATTCCTTACCCTGCCCTATTTACTTTTTATACCCTGATATATTTACATTTTTAACCTGAATTATTTTAATTTTTTACCCTATGTTATTTATATTTTTACCCTATGTTATTTGTATTTTTTACCCTATGTTATTTGTATTTTTTACCCCTGTCACTATACTCAGAATTAACTATTTAAATGCCTGAATTTTGGAGTCTTAAGCTTTGGCATACATAAAAAGAGACATTGAAAACAAGATTTTAGATGCTCTCACCGACACACCGGTTGTTGCTATTATTGGCCCAAGGCAATCAGGTAAAACAACTACAGCCAGACACATAGTCAAAAATGCAAGCTATATCACGCTAGATGATGAAGATAGCTTGATGCTGGCTAAGACCGATCCTCAAGGTCTTCTCAGGACACTAAAAAAGCCAGTGATCATAGATGAGGTCCAACGTTGTCCGGAAATAATGACCACAATAAAGCTGCTGGTTGATGAAGATCGGCAGCCAGGCTCATTCGTACTAACCGGATCTGCAGACCTGCTTGCAGTACCCCGGTTGTCAGATTCTATGGCTGGCAGGATTGAATTTATAACGTTGCTGCCATTTTCACAGTCGGAGCTGGCAGGCGGAACCAGTTCATTTCTAAAAA
Organism: Endozoicomonas euniceicola; assembly: GCF_025562755.1. GTDB lineage: Bacteria > Pseudomonadota > Gammaproteobacteria > Pseudomonadales > Endozoicomonadaceae > Endozoicomonas_A > Endozoicomonas_A euniceicola. The sequence goes on along the minus strand of NZ_CP103300.1, from coordinate 2,515,695 downwards.
GGCTGGAATCAAACGATTTTACTGAGATTGAAGGTACTACCAGCCAGGAAGAGTTATTTGAAAGAATTACGATGGGTGGGTATCCGGAGATATCACAGCGCATAAAAAGACGGCGAAAAGCATGGTTTTCTGCCTATTCTACTGCATTGATTAATCGTGACATTACGCAAGTTTTTGAGCTGTCAAAAGCAGCAGAACTGACGCAAATGTTCACAGCTTTGGCCGCACTGACGTCCTCTGTGCTGAATATAAACGCTCTATCGCGGTCAGCCGGCCTTAGTGCCGCGACTGTTACCAAATACTTATCAGCCCTGGAAAGTATGTTTCTGGTGAAAAAAATACCGGTTTGGCATACAAACGAGTTAAAGAGGCAGACCAAGGCTCCGAAAGTCCATTTTTTAGATACGGGATTATTATGCGCTACCCGTCAGCTTACTGCGGATGACTTCGTGAAAAACAGGAATTTGCTAGGAAATGTTTTTGAAACGTTTGTTGTCTCTGAGGTTTTTAAACAGATTACAAATTCAGAAAATGAGTACCAGATTTTTCACTATCGGGATCGGAAAAAAAGTGAGGTTGATGTGATTCTATCCGGACCCAAATGCAGCACGGCAATAGAAATAAAATCGAGTATGAGCATCAGCAGCGCCAATTTTGGCACTCTGTATAAGCTAGTAGAAACAGGCGGAATTGAGCGTGGGGTAGTTGTATACACTGGTAGTAAAGCCCTGAAACTAAGCGACAAAATTACTGCAGTGCCGTTCGATGTGCTCTTCAGCTAGCGGTGGAGCATAAGGAAATCAAAGCATGAGTGGCTCTTTCCTTTCTCAACCCCAACGTAATTTAAACTCTGTCTCATAGCAGCGAACGATTACTCAAGGATTAACAGTTGGTTTTCCTGCTGTTCACATAATTGTCATATTCCCTCCCTATGATTTCAGGCATCAGACAATCTTATTACCATGAGCATTTGTTCCTGCATGCGAAGCTGACAAGTTTGTTCATGGCTGTTGGGTCTGTATCGTCTCAAACGCGGAATAGAACGCAACGAATAACAAGAATCCTCTCAGGAGAGACTACTTATGAAACTGAAAGCGCTTATCACTGCTGTGGCTCTGGTAACAGGAGTTGCTGGAATGCAGACCGCAGTGGCCAGCCAGATCGACGCTGATATGCCTGTCTATAAAAAATCCAGTGGTGTATCCGGAAACCTGTCCAGTGTTGGCTCCGACACCCTTGCCAACCTGATGACCCTCTGGGCTGAAGATTTCAAGCGCGCCTACCCGAATGTTAACGTACAGATTCAGGCTGCCGGTTCTTCCACTGCGCCTCCTGCCCTGACGGAAGGTACTTCCAACATTGGCCCCATGAGCCGGAAGATGAAGGACAAAGAGCTGGAAGCCTTTGAAAAGCGCTACGGTTACAAACCCACACCTGTGCCTGTAGCGATTGATGCCCTGGCTGTTTTTGTGAATAAGGACAACCCCATCAAGGGGTTGACTATGGCGCAGGTGGACGCCATCTTCTCCACAACCCGCCGGTGTGGTGGCGACCAGAACATTACTACCTGGGGACAGGCTGGTCTGGGAGGCCCCTGGGAAAATCGTTCTATCCAGCTTTACGGACGTAACTCCGTTTCCGGAACCTATGGCTACTTCAAGAAAGTAGCGCTGTGCAAAGGCGACTTCCGCAACAACGTTAACGAACAGCCCGGTTCGGCGTCTGTCGTGCAGTCGGTTTCTGCATCCATCAACGGGCTGGGTTACTCTGGTATCGGTTACAAGACTTCCAGTGTTCGTACTGTGCCTCTGGCGAAGAAAGCGGGTGGTGATTTTGTTGATGCAACGCCAGCGAATGCAGTGAACAACAGCTACCCACTGGCTCGCTTCCTTTATGTTTATGTGAACAAGCAGCCAAACAAGGCGCTTCCTCCGCTGGAGCGTGAATTTTTGAAGATGGTTCTGTCCCGCCAGGGACAGGAAGTGGTGGTGAAGGATGGCTATATTCCACTGCCAGCCACGGTAGTTGAGAAATACCTGGGTCAGCTGGAGCTCTGATAACTCGAGTCTTCTGAAATAAAAAATCCCCGCATGCCTGAGGCAGTGCGGGGATTTTTTTAGCCGTTGCAGGCATAAGTATGTGGCTGTACTAATATTGTACGATGCTAAAAAATACTCGCTCGACTATACGTAAAATTGTTTTTGCTGTTCTGCTTTTCCCTTCGGTAGCTCTCCCTGAAGGGATCGGGTTTTATGTACATGCTTTTTTTTCTCCATCAGGATTGGCATGGTTTAGCTGGGTGCCAGACTCACCTAGTGATGGCTATCTCAATTGGTATGATCATTCTGGTTTGTATGTTTCAACACCAATCCAAAATGTCGGATTTGATTTTTTGGCAGAAACTATCAGTTTTTATATCTACGGGATGCAGTATATTTTTCCTTACTTGTGTACAAATTAAGTCATTCCATTTTGCAGAGAGTATGTAAAGCAAAAGTCACAGCACCATTGCCGCTATCCAGCCAAAGATAATCATTGGCAGGTTGTAGTGCAGGAAAGTTGGAATAACAGAGTCGCGAATGTGGTCGTGTTGTCCATCAGTATTGAGGCCAGCGGTTGGACCAATGGTGGAGTCAGACGCCGGAGAACCTGCATCTCCCAGACCTCCGGCAGTACCCACCAGCGCAGCGGTTGCCAGCGGCGAAAAGCCCAGAGTCATAGCCAGAGGCACGTACAGGGTGGCGATAATTGGCACTGTAGAGAAAGAAGAACCGATTCCCATAGTGATCAGCAGGCCAACCAGCAACATCATCAGTGCCGCCATGGGCTGACTACCGCCAACCAGATCTTGAACCATGTTCACCAGAACCGGGATATCACCGGTGGTACGCAATACTTCGGCAAAACCGGCTGCGGAGATCATGATAAAACCACAGGCTGCCATCATGCGCACCCCCTGGGCAAACACGTCATCCGCTTCACGCCAGCACACAACCCGGCCCAGAACCATAATGATAAAGCCGGTAGCGGCACCCAGTGCCATGGAGCCTGTACCCAGTTGAATGCCCAGTGCCGCAGCAACGGCCAATACGGCAGAAACGACACTTGGCGTGTTCAGGGTCACGTCTTCGTCCTGAGCCAGCTGGCCTTGTTCAACGTGATAGGTACGAGGTTTGCGATAGGTGACAAACAGGGCGAACAGCAGACCCAGGAACATGCCGCTCACGGGTATCATCATGGCAGAAGGCATCAGGCTCAGGTCGATATCCAGACCATTCCTCTGCAGGTTGCCACCCAGAATCTGTATCAGGTAGATATTACCGAAACCAATGGGTACGAGCATGTAAGTCGCTGTCAAACCAAACGTCAGAAGACAGGCAATCTGACGACGGTCGATGTTCATGGCACTAAAGGCAGACAGTAAAGGCGGAATCAGCACCGGAATAAAGGCAATGTGTACCGGCACGAGGTTCTGGGAGGCAAACGCCATCAGAATAATCATGACAAATACGCCGTATTTCAGAGAACTTCTGCCATTCCCCCTGGTGCCTCCTTTCACCTTTTTGATAATTTTGCCTGCCATCCATTCGGGCACGCCAGAGCGTGAAATAGCCATGGCAAAAGCGCCCAGCATGGCGTAACTAAGGGCAATGCCTGCGCCGCCGCCAAGGCCCTTAGAAAAAGCGGCTATGGTTTCGTGGATATCCAGTCCACCGGACAGACCACCTGTGATGGCTCCCAGAAACAGGGCCAGTACAACGTTTACGCGCATCAAACTCAGCGCAAGCATGACTGTAACAGCCAGAACTACTGCATTCATTGAATTTCCCAATTGTTATTTCCAGCTAATTGAACATTTGTTGGTATTAATTATTGCAATCAGCTTTTATTTAACCACTACCCCATATGGAATACTTTGTGGCATTGAATGTATTAGCCTTATCAAAACAGAAAATATCAGGCTAAAAGTGTTCTAAAGCAAGGGTTCCCAAGTGGGAATCAATGGTGATGTCGGTGGGAATGCTGAGAGGTAAGAGCGACAGGCATTGCATCGGCGTTGCCATTTAAGTAGGAAAAATATTCCTGATAATATGGCTCACTTTGTGAGCTTGATTGTTGTCGTAACATGGCTTTTATTCGCATGACTTCATAATGAATTATCTCGACTAATAGACATTGTCTTTAGCGTACGCTACCTAAAATACTGACTTTTCCAATTCTGTGCAAACGTGAATTCAGGTTGTTTTGATAAGTGGCAGCACTGTTGATCGTTTATTTTCCTGTTGTAATATTTTTGTCATGTATTCGTTTTATCTTACGCTCATCAATCCGTGCGACCAGTGCCATGTACCAAAAAACGATAGAAAACAGCCCTGGTGTCGACTTCAACACCCCGGCCCTGAGACGGAAGCGCTCCTTGCGTTTTTTAAAAGACAATCTTGCCCGGTGGGCGGTTGCTGTAGGCGGACTTGGCGTTATTGCCGCTATAACCCTTATATTTTTCTACCTTCTGTACGAAGTAGCGCCGCTGTTCAAGGGGGCAGCTGTTACTCCGCAAAGCACATGGACCCAGGGTGTTGATCAGGATAACCCTTCGCTCTACATGAGCATGGAAGAACAGGGCGAGATAGCCCTGAGCATCAACCGTTCTGGTGTGCTTGACTTTCGCTCGACCCGGACTGGCGACAATAATTCCCAGTTTTTTCTTCCTCTGCCTGCCGGTACCGAGGTGACAACCCTGACCAGTGACCCTGCAAATTCCAGCCTGATGGTTGCTGGACTAAGTAATGGTCAGGCGGTTGTTTTCAAAGTTGTGTATAAAACCAGCTGGCCCGATGACCAACGGGTTATTACGCCTGTTGTCGAGTATCCTTATGGCAAAAAGCTTTTGACGCTATCAGATACCCGTCTCAGTGAGATCACGCTGGCTGATAACGACAGGCAGTTGTTTATCGCTGCAATAAGCAGTGGCAGGCTGGTGGCGACAGCGTTTAGTAAGGAAGAAAACTTTCTGACGGAAGAAGTGACTCTGGAACAACAGACCGTCACGCTGCCAGCTATTCCCGGTACGCCTGAGCAGTTAAAAATCGATCCTGATCAGCGCTGGCTATTTGTAAGAATGGCGGGTGATGAAATGGCGATTATCAACGTTGCTAATCTGGACCAGCTGTTTTTACACTCGGTCACTGACCTGACGGTTGGAGATGCCAATATCACTGACATTGAGTTTCTTCTGGGTGGTGTTTCCCTTCTTGCAGGCGACAGTAGCGGTTTAATTAGTCAGTGGTTTATGGTTCGTGATGACCAGAACCAATGGTCTTTGCAGCGGGTTCGTGACTTCAAGTTGATGGACAGCCCGATTACCATCATAAAACCCGAACACCGTCGTAAAGGATTTATTGCCGCTGATAAAGAAGGCAATGTGGGGGTATTCTATACGGCAGCCGGTCGAGCGCTTATCAGAGAAAAGTTGTCTGCTGGTGGCATTAATCAGATGGCGATTTCGCCAAGAAGCAACTACCTGCTGGTGGATGGACAGGAAGGCGTTGAATTCTTCAGGGTTGAGAACGAACACCCGGAAGTGTCGTTTTCTGCCCTATGGCAAAAGGTCTGGTATGAAGGCTATGAAGAACCTGAATATATCTGGCAGTCCTCGGCTTCAAACAACGACTTTGAACCTAAGCTCAGCCTGACTCCCCTCTCCTTCGGTACTCTGAAAGCCGCCTTTTACGCCATGCTGCTGGCAACACCTCTGGCCATTGCAGGGGCCATTTATACCGCTTACTTTATGGCTCCGGGCATGCGCCGAAAGGTAAAGCCAATGATCGAACTGATGGAGGCGTTGCCTACGGTTATTCTCGGCTTTCTGGCGGGTTTGTGGCTGGCACCTCTGATTGAGAATAATTTACCGGGCATTTTTGCACTACTGCTGTTTGTGCCGGTGGGTATTCTTCTGTTTGCTTTTCTCTGGGACTCATTACCGGGCAAAATCCGTCATGCCATTCCGGAAGGCTGGCAGGCTGCTTTGTTGATACCTGTCGTCTTGTTCAGTGGCGCGGTTGCTTTCTCAATGAATGGCGTACTGGAAGCCACTTTCTTTGCTGGCGATATGCGTACCTGGCTGACATCGGAGCTGGGTATTCCCTATGATCAGCGCAATGCACTGGTGGTAGGACTGGCGATGGGCTTTGCGGTGATTCCCTCCATTTTTTCCATTGCCGAAGACGCTATTTTCAGTGTCCCCAAACATCTCAGTTATGGCTCTCTGGCACTGGGGGCAACCCCCTGGCAAACCCTGATTCGGGTGGTTCTGCTGACTGCCAGCCCGGGTATTTTTTCTGCCGTTATGATTGGCATGGGACGAGCGGTGGGTGAAACCATGATTGTGCTGATGGCGACGGGTAATACCCCCATTATGGATGCCAATATCTTTGAAGGTATGCGAACCCTGGCGGCCAATATTGCGGTAGAAATGCCCGAGTCGGAAGTGGGCAGCAGTCACTACCGCATTCTGTTTCTGGCGGCGCTGGTTCTGTTCCTCTTTACCTTTGTCGTTAATACCGCAGCCGAAGTAGTCCGTCATCGTCTGCGCAAGAAATACAGCTCACTGTAAAGGGAATCACAGCAATGAAAACGTCAGTAGGAAGGTGGTTTAACAGTGGTTCCCCCTGGGTCTGGTTGAATGCTGGTGCGGTTGCGATCAGCGTAATTCTTGTGTTGGGTTTGTTGTTATTGATTGCCTTTCGTGGCCTGGGGCATTTCTGGCCGGGGAGTATTATCGTAGCGGAATATCAGGTTCCCGGGCAGACGCCCAGAATCATTGCCGGTGAGATCGTTGAATCTGAGGAAGTCCAGGCTGCCCGCCTGAAAGCCGCAGGCTTACCCATTGAAGAGAATGAAGGTGCAGTCTTACGGAGCCTGTTGAAAGTGGGTAACCGGGATGTCTACGGTTCCGATTTTGCCTGGGTTGTGGATCGCTGGCTGTTTAAGCGCAAATACCCTGAAGACATTATGGCGCTTGAGCGCCGTGAATGGGGCAACTTCTATGGTTATCTGCAAGGTATCAAGGAAGATGGTGTTGTGGTTGCCACAGGCGCAGAGGCATGGAACGAACTGCAAACCCGCCTGACTCGTGCACTGGATATTCACAAAGCCATTTATGCCATTGAAAAATACGACATCGGTTCGGTCAATGCCAGGCTGGAGCGGTTACGACTGCAACAGCGAAGCCTTGAGCTGAATAGCCAGCTGACACCAGAGAAGCTGATGGATATAGAAGTCCAGCGTCGTGCTTATCAGGCAGAATACAAGGCCATGGAAGAACGACTGGCGCAGCTTTATACCGCCTTTAACCGTGACAGCTTTGTCGCTACAACGGTTGAAGGCCGTGAAACAGAGCAATCTTTCAGTAAGATTGTCAGGGCATACCAGCCTAACGCCATGTCCGTCTGGCAGAAAATCGGTTTTTACTTCAGCAAACTGAAAGAGTTCGTCACCGAAGATCCACGGGAAGCGAATACCGAAGGTGGTGTATTTCCTGCCATCTTCGGCACGGTCATGATGGTCATCCTGATGTCAATTATTGTGACGCCCTTTGGTGTGGTGGCTGCTGTTTATCTGCGTGAGTACGCCTCTCAGGGGTGGCTGACCCGTGCCATTCGTATTGCGGTCAATAACCTTGCCGGTGTGCCATCGATTGTTTATGGCGTATTTGGTCTGGGCTTTTTCATCTATTTTGCGGGCGGTCAGATTGATCAGCTATTTTTCCCGGAAGCGTTGCCTGCCCCAACGTTTGGTACGCCGGGGCTGCTCTGGGCGTCCATTACACTGGCTCTGTTGACCCTGCCAGTGGTCATTGTGGCAACGGAAGAAGGTTTATCGCGCATTCCGCGTTCGGTACGTGAAGGCAGCCTGGCGCTGGGTGCGACGAAAGCAGAAACCCTGTGGCGCGTTATCCTGCCCATGGCCAGTCCGGCGATGATGACCGGCCTGATTCTGGCGGTGGCCCGTGCTGCTGGTGAGGTGGCACCGCTGATGCTGGTTGGTGTGGTGAAACTGGCTCCCAGCCTGCCGCTGGATGCTAACTACCCGTTCCTGCATCTGGACCAGAAGTTTATGCACCTGGGCTTCCATATTTACGACGTTGGTTTCCAGAGTCCGAATGTTGAAGCGGCAAGACCGTTGGTGTATGCCACGGCGCTGCTGCTGGTGGTAGTGATTGCTGTGCTGAATTTGTCAGCAGTGGCTATCCGTAACCATCTGCGAGAAAAGTATAAGAGTCTGGAAGCCTGATAGCCTTATAAGAATTGCTTATAAAGGCTTGCTTTCAGTCAGAGAATAATAATTTTGAATGGTATATGGTTAGGTAATTACATGCTGAGCGAGGCACTGGACGTGAGCACATCAACCCGGACCGGGGACGAGCGACAGACAGCCCAGACTGCGACGACTGAACCCTCCAGCCCGGCGTTTAATCTGGAAAGTCTTGGGCGTAGCCGTCGTAAGCTGTATCTGGATCAGGAAGAAACCTGTCTCAGCGTCGAACAGCTGAACCTGCATTATGGCAGGAAGCAAGCACTGTTCGATATTTCCATGAAGGTTCCCAAAAAGCGGGTGACTGCTTTTATCGGGCCTTCGGGTTGCGGTAAATCAACGCTGCTGCGGACGATGAACCGCATGAATGATCTGGTTGAAGGCTGCGGTGTGACCGGCAAAATTCTGCTGGATAATCAGGACATCTATGAAAAAGATGTGAACGTTGCCGACCTGCGGCGGCGGGTCGGAATGGTTTTTCAGAAACCCAACCCGTTTCCCAAGAGCATTTATGAAAACGTAGCTTATGGTCTTCGTATTCAGGGGATCAATAAAAAACGGGTTCTGGATGAAGTGGTTGAGTGGGCGCTGAAAAGTGCTGCGCTCTGGGATGAAGTCAAAGATCGCCTGCATGAAAGTGCTTTGGGCATGTCGGGTGGTCAGCAGCAGCGACTGGTGATTGCCCGTACCATTGCCGTTGAACCTGAGATTCTGCTGCTGGATGAACCGGCTTCCGCACTGGATCCGATTTCAACGTTGAAAATCGAAGAGCTGATCAACAAACTGAAATCAAAATTCACTATTGTAATCGTGACGCACAACATGCAGCAGGCGGCCCGTGTGTCCGATTACACTGCTTTTATGTATATGGGCAAGTTAATAGAGTTTGGTGATACCGACACGGTCTTCACGAACCCGGCCCGGAAGCAGACTGAAGACTATATTACCGGCCGCTACGGCTGAGGCAGAAAAAGTAGATGGATACTAAAACAGACCTTCTGAGTCACCATATTTCCCAACAGTTCAACACTGAACTGGAGGAATTGCGTAATAACCTGTTGTCCATGGGAGGACAGGTTGAGAAACAGGTATCGGATGCCATTGACGCTTTGATCAATGCTGACAGTGAAGGAGCGATCTCGGTGTGCGAAAAAGACACCGACATCAACGCTATGGAACTGACCATTGATGATGAATGCAGCCGTATTCTGGCCCGGCGCCAGCCTGCTGCCAGCGACTTGCGTTTGGTGCTGGCCTGTACCAAGGCTTCGACCGATCTTGAGCGTATTGGTGATGAGGCCGCCAAAATTGCCCGCTTTGCCATCTCTCTGTCGGAGCAGGGTGAAGCGCCTAAAGGTTATATTGAAGTCCGCCATATTGGTAACCATGTCCGGCAGATGGTTCAGGATGCCCTGAACGCCTTTGCCCGCTTTGATGCCGACCTGGCTTTAGCGGTAGCTAAAGAAGACAAGTCTGTGGATCGTGAATACAAAAGCGCGACCCGTGAACTGGTGACTTACATGATGGAAGACCCTCGTTCCATCACTCGTGTGCTGAACATTATGTGGGTGCTGCGTTCCCTTGAGCGTATTGGCGACCACGCCCGTAATATTGCTGAGTACGTGATTTATCTGGTGAAGGGTAAAGATGTTCGGCATATCGGTATCAAACGCATTCAGGCGGAAGTGTTTGATAAATAATGGTAGCTTTGACATCCTTCCACAGCTAAAGCAATGGGATTCCTGCAGCTAGACGGCAATGCTCTGCCACGGTGTATCTCTTACCATTAGCAGAATCGTCGTAAACCCTCGCCCAATGCGGGCGGGGATATAAGACGGGAAGGCGCAGAGCCTTCCGCCATCAATCTGGTGTACTCTGGCTATTAACGTAGTCTTTCAGAGTCTCGATAGTTGCACCGCCAGCACTGCAAGCAAAGTAAGACCTTGACCACATTAAGCCTGCTTTGCTCTGAGCAGTAAGGTGGGTATTCAGCATTCGCAACCGTCTTGATGATGTTGATTTGAGATTATTTACCATGACACTGATAGCCAGTTTTGGTGGGTAGGCCACCAACAGGTGTACGTGATCTTTTTCGCCATCCATTTCAAGTAACTGGCATTCCAGTTTTTCACATGCACTCTCGAACGACTCCCGTAACTGCTTGATCATATAGCCATCAAAAAGCTTTCGTCTGTACTTTGTCGTGAACACCAAATGAACAACCAGCTTGGTAACGCTATGTCGTTTGCGAAGATACCCTTTAAGCAAATCTTTGTTGTGTGCGCTCACTTGAAAACCTCTTTCAAATACCTGTAATATAAAGTTTATATTGATGAGTACTGAAATAACATTCCATGCTGAGAGCCACCAAAGTACGAATCTATCCAACATCAGAGCAGGCGGAATTTCTCGACCGTCAGTTTGATGCTGTGCGGTTCGTATGGAACAAGGCCCTGGCTATTAAGGTTCATTATTACAAGGTTCGTGGGCAGAGCCTTTCTCCCAAAAAACACCTGAAGCCCTTGCTGGCAAAAGCCAAGAAAAGCCGAAAGTACTCATGGCTGAAAAACGCTGACTCTATTGCACTGCAACAGGCCACTATCAATCTGGATACGGCCTTTCAAAACTTTTTCAATCCCAAATTGCAGGCAAGATTTCCTCGCTTCAAGAAAAAGCATGGCAAGCAAGGTAGCTACCATTGTACGTCTGTCTCTGTGGGCGATAACTGGATAAAAATCCCCAAGTGCAAGCCCATAAGGGCTAAAGTGCATCGTGAAATAGTGGGTAAGGTGAAGTCTGTCACCCTGAGCAGAACGCTAACCGGCAAGTATTTTGCCTCCATATTGGCTGATGATACCCAGGAACAACCAAAACAGATTGATAATCTTGAAGCTAATCAGGTTGTCGGTGTTGATATGGGGATTACTGATCTGGCTATCACCAGTACCGGCCATAAGACTGGCAATTCTCGCTTTCTGAAAAAAGCACAACGTAACCTGAAAAGAAAACAACAGGCTCTATCTCGCTGCAAGAAAGGCTCAAAAGGTAGGCACAAAGCCCGTTTATTGGTGGCAAAGGCGCATGAGCGTGTAGCCTTTGCCCGTAATGATTTTCAGCATAAGCTATCAAAACAACTCATCGACGAAAACCAAGCGGTGATTGTGGAGACACTGAAAGTTAAGAACATGCTCAAGAACAAGCGTCTTGCTCGTTCTATTGCTGATGCTGGCTGGCACTCACTGATAACCAAACTCGAATACAAGGCAAAGCAGGAAGGTAAACATCTGGTGAAGATAGACCAGTGGTTTGCATCCTCTAAAACTTGCTCAGTCTGCGATTTGAAACAGGAAAAAATGCCATTGAGAATCCGATCATGGGAGTGTAGCTGTGGTGCTATCCATGACCGGGATATTAATGCAGCTCGCAATATCAAGAAGCAAGGCATATTGAAATTAAAGGCGGAAGGACTGTCCGTTTCTGCTGATGGAGGCTTGCGTAAATCCGGCATACTGTCGGTTGCTGCCTAAGAAATCAGAAGCCTCACCCGATAGGGTGGGGAGCAGTCACTGAGGTACACCTTATTCGACAATCTGCTCTACCTTTCGGATTGTTAAAACACGGGCAGAAAGCGGAGGTAGGTTTAACTGAACCCCTTTGTCAGACTGCCGGATACCCTTTAATAATACTCAAGGAAGCTGACATTATATTCACGGATAGCCTTAAGGTTACATTCTCTCGCAACGTATTTAATGTACGGTAGCCAGTTATCTCTTGTTATCGTCTGCGATATTTTCAACCATGGATCCGCAATAACTGCTGTTACTTCGTTGAAAATAGGAGGCATTGAATTATGGTCAGGGTGGTTTTCTCTTTTAACGCCTGTTATTGATATACCTGCAGCTGTATCTAGTGGCATCAAATCGAGACCTGAGCCGCCGGCAAGGATGATTTTTTGAATTTGCTCAAGTGTTTTCGCTTCTTTAAGCATCGGAGCAGGAACATCCAGATTCAGAAGGCCGTCGAAGTTTTTCTTATAACTAGAAAATAAACCCTTTATTTTTGCATCAATGAATTCATCTTTGTCTATCAGGATGGTAACTATATGGTTCTCATAACATTTAGCCAACCTTTTGAAAAATAGCTTTTCAGGAGGAGGGAAGGAGGTAAATGAAATCGTACAGCCAACAGGAATCGTCGGAGGCACCGTTTTTCTTGAAAAATAAAGCTCATATAGAGCATAAGAATCCAGGCCACCACAAAAAGATAATTTTGTATGACTTTCATCGTATTCAATAAGACGCATTGTACGATTCCTGAACGTATTTTTGTCTCTTTCATTCGCTATTTCTGTAAGTCTATTATTCAGATTCTGTTTTTTATATGCGCTTTCTTGCACCTCAAGCATTCTTACTGTTTGGTTAATCGCTCTAGCCTGGAATCTTCTTGTTCCTTTTCTCAGTAACCAGCGATCATGATCTGACGTAGTTTTGTTGCAAAGTCGCTCCCGAATACCTGATATACTTGACTGGGTGAAACCTGCTTTTTCCCATAGTTCCGGATGGGGTAAAAACGCCCGATAACAGGCTTCAAACTGGTTGGCAATTAATAAATTTGGCCGGTCTGATGTTGCGGCAAAAGCCCCTGCCTCCAACTCAATAGCTCGTATTCTTGCAGGTGATATATATTTTTTTTCTACATTGAGTGTGGATAAATAACTGTTTTTTCCACCTGACTCAGGATCGATATTACAAAATTTCTGATGCATCCGGTCTCCAATTTCTTTCACTGAGTTGACCGTTTTTTCATTAAAACGACAATCAGGCTGACCTTCAAATTCAAAATCCTTACGGGGGATGACGCCGTGGGAGTCGCAATATTCAGAAAAAGCGTGATGATCGATCATGGTAAAATCCTTTTCATAAAAAAATAAAATAATGAAATGGAAAGTTAAAATCAGTAACAGGGTAGACAGGAGAGCTCACAAAAAACGTTTTGAAAAGCGTTTCAGGAAAGTGTTAACCCTCGAAGCAGTCGCCAGTGGCGATACCTTCAGCGAGGGTAAAGCTAAGGGGATCGTCATCACTGCCATCAACATTACCGGCATTTCAGAGTACAAGCGCGCAGGTTCAACGAAAACCAACGGCTGAAGGCTTAAGTCTGTGCCATTGAGACAAGGATGTTTTCGTCAAAATCAGTGCTGAAGGGGGTCAACAAACAGCTTTTCAGGCAGCAGTCGTTTTACATTCGGAGTGAGTTGGGTGTAACGTTGCTCCGGGCTGGGGAGGTAATGTCCTGAATTATGATTCCAGCGGACTAATTTGCCTCCAAGAAACTCTAAATCTCCGGCGTATAAAGCATCGCGCCCTAAGGATACGGAGGCGTGTCCCTGAACCCCCAGCCGATAATCGTAATTTAAATTTGTTCGATCTGCTGCCACCATAACCTGTTGTGGATGGCTCGCCAGGATAACGTACACAAACAGGCCGTCAAAAAGTGGTGGAGGGCTAAGGTTCGTTCTGCCAAATAAGGGGCTCGGTAATAAATAGTAATTCTCTCCGCACTTTTCCAGCAGAAAAATATTGTACTCGTTCCCGGGTTTTTGTGGAAAGCTTCGCATCTTTAGTGGCGTTATCTTACTTAAGTCATCGAACAACTTTTCCAGATTAGGATAATTCATAAAAAACTCCTTTTTTAATTACTCCAATGAGTCAGACAGCGAGTCGGGGGAATCTTCCGGTGACTAGGAGCCTGACCGAGAATAGACTGCCCTACTGCGGCGGCAGTAGATTGGTCTGAAAATTTTCTGCCGTCCTCGCTACGGGCGCTATTCTCGGTCAGGCTCCTAGAATCATTGTCCCGCACTGTGTATTCGAAACATAAAGTTGCAGAACTACTGGATAGAGCAGGAAGAAGGCTGCTCGCGACAAGTGCAGATGCGGCTTTTAACAAACCTTGCGAAATTCTCCATCCATAGCCTCTCATTGGGAGCGGCGCGACCTTTGAACCTAAATTCAGCGGTTAACCCCTGAGCTAAACTCTAACCCTCAACAATATTGAGGGCTCGAAGATGGTTCGACCACCAAAACCCACTCCCCCAAAGGGTGAGTTGTCTGAAATGAAAAAAGATCCCTTATCCGTCAAACTCGAAGTCGATTCTTTCGACGGTAAAATTCATGTCGAGTGGGAGCCTGAAGCATCGGTCACCCCAATGGGACAGCTTCCTTTTTTTATACAGTTTTTAAAAACAGGTCACCGATTTGAACCCTGGATTAACGATTGCCCACTAACTTATAAAAGCCCAAACGCCCCTCAAAAAGTGGATGTGATTGGCTCATTAATGCTTTCCATTCTTTCAGGACATAAACGCTATGCGCATATCGGAACAATTATTGGTGATAAAGTAAACGCTCAGTTGCTCGGGATGAAAAAAATTGTCAGCGATGATTCTGCCAGGCGTGGTTTAAAGAAGATTGACGAAGATGAAGGCGTTGAATGGATGCAAAAACACCTCCATCTCTGTTTTGATCCGTTATTAACCATTCCATGGATTATGGATGTTGATGTTACCGTGAAAACCATTTATGGGCATCAGGAAGGAGCGGTTAATGGCTATAACCCACATAAGAAAGGGAGACCCTCTCATACTTACCACTCATATATGATGGCTAATCTTAAATTAATACTGGAGGTTGAAGTCAGACCCGGAAATCAAAGTCAAAGTAAATACTCTTTACCCGGTTTAATGGAGCTATTAAATCGACTTCCAAAACGCTGCTGGCCTGAATTTGTTCGTGGTGATTGTGATTGGGGAAGTGACCGGGTAATGAGCGAATTGGAAGATGCTGGTTGTCATTATCTTTTTAAAATGAAGAAGCACGACAACGTTAAGAAAGCCATAGGGAATGCACACTGTAGCGGAGGATGGGTAAAATACGACAACCATTGGGAGGGAAAAGAATCCGTAATTAAACTGTCAGGTTGGAAAAAAGAAAGACGCATAATTATTGTTCGAAGACGGCGTCCTGAAAATGAAATACCGATGTTGGAAAAAGGAATAAAAGAACGTCAACAAACGTTAGCATTAATAGAAGAGCCAGAAAATATAAAAGCTTACGAGTATTCGGTTCTGGTCACATCTCTTGATAATGATATAGTCTCGATCATTAATCATTATCGCAATAGGGCTGACTGTGAAAATAACTTTGATGAAATCAAAAACCAATGGGGCTGGGGCGGTTATGTAACAAAAGATATGGCAAGATGTCGAATGCTGGCCCGAATGGTTGCCTTGGTTTACAACTGGTGGACGCTATACGTTCGATTGAGTAATCCGGACTCCCATAAAGAATCAATTACCAGCCGTCCCTTATTAATGAGTTCAATTGGCAAGCTGACCCACTCTGGCAACCAAAAGAAAATAAAGCTGACAAGCCAGCATCGATGGATGTATAAAATTGCGAAATTACAAAGTGAACTGTGTGATTTTTTTGATTCAATCAAAAGTATCGCACCGCAGTTGAATCCAATTAACGCATGGTGTCGTATTTTAACGAAAGCGGTCTCAAAATTTTTGAAAAAAGGGCAGGTTATTACGATGCAACCATTAATTCGATCGGGCTAATGACTTAAAAAAACGCTGCTCAGAACCGTGAGAAGCTATTCCTAATGGCATGGCTCAGTGGCGTTCAACTGCTGAATTTAGGTTGAAGGTTTGGATGGAGATGGATAGCGAGGCTTGCGTAGAGCAAGCCCATGTACTAACTTCAGTGCACTGCGAAACCCTGCATAATGGGCTTGGCGGCTGAGACAACAGCCTACTCGACAGACAGATAAGCCTCTGGAAAAATACTCAAGCGTCACCGTTGCTGGACTAACTACGAGAAACAAATCAGGAAAACACAACCGTTTTCTGGCTTCTACCGCCGATGCGCTGGGACACAGCGTATGTGTAAAGAGTTCCCCTGTCGTGGTTCGGCAACCTGTACGACAGAGAGAGACTATGTTATTTGACATAGTGGGTCGTACGTAATTCCCGATTAGAAGCCCCCACTAGAATCGGCTTGCCAATTTAGTGGAGGGAGTATGTCACTCCAGTAATAAACGTTCTCCTGCCAGAGAAATATTTGCGTTTGGTGCCGGCCTGTACCAAGGCTTCGACCGATCTTGAGCGCATTGGCGACCACGCCCGTAATATTGCTGAATACGTGATTTACCTGGTGAAGGGTAAAGACGTTCGGCATATCGGTATCAAACGCATTCAGGCGGAAGTGTTTGATAAATAATCGAGTCTGAATAACGGCGCTTTACATGGCTGGAAGATCAACTATGTTAACGAGCAATAAAAAAACCTGAGATACCCTGCTCTACGGAGCTTCACAGGTACTACCTTCGGGAACGTTTTATGCTTGTACGTTTGCATGATTTTCTAACACTTTGTTGCAAAATAGTGTTTCTGCCAATTCTGCTTTCTGCCACGGATGGGTACTGTTTTTCAAATTATCAAACGGGGGACCGTGAAGCTGTTCTGCTTGCTTTTGTTGCCCCCTTTCTTAGTTACCATTGGGGCCGGACTCAGAAGGCATTGATAAAACCAAAATGTGGAATCAATGTAGAGCCTGACGATACCCATGACCTGCGTAAGAAAAACAGTCGATACCGGGGGTGTGTACTGATGTTGTCAGGCTCATATACCATTGACCGGTCGCTGGTTCTCAGAAACATCCTGATGAGCAGCGATACAAACACTCACGATGGCGTTTCCCGATACATTGGCGTTTCTGTTATTCCAGATGAAAAAGGACAAACCGGACATCCTGTTGTTGCGAAAGCGTTATTATCTTCTCCCGGGAGCATACCCATAGCACCTGCCAGACTGATCTTAAAAGGCGATGACATACCTTCCCTGATATTGGGTGATGAAGGCGCTATCAATGGAGTTGCCATAGACTCATCGTATCTTTACCCGGATGATCAGGGGGGCTGGCCAATAGAGATTGTTTACCGAAGTCAGTCTGTCAGAAGGGCGTCTGACCTGATCTATCAGGATGTTAACTTTTTAAATACTCAATATCTGGCAAACTATGGTGACGTATTGGCAAGACAGATTCCTTCAACGTCACCCGGAAAAATCAGTAGTGCGTCAGGAGTTTCAAAATCAAGAAAAAGGAATAATGCCTATAAAAAGCCTCCAAGTGACACGAAACGCCAACTCCATCCGGCCCTCCGACCCAACGAAGATTATAATTTAGGTCATGTTGTCTCTCTACCGGCGGGAGGAGGTGGTGATGACAGAGATAACAACAGTAGGAAGAATCAAAAAAAACGCCTTCAGGAATTGCGTGCCATCATTCAGAAAATCAACAAGGCTCAAGTCAATGGTGATGAGCAGTCAGCAGGTGAATACAAGGCTGAGTTTTCTGAGCTTTGGGACTCCACCGATGACTGGGTCAAAGGTCAGTTCCGGGAACAAAACCCCGGTATTCTGGAACAGTACAATCTTATTTAAACGTAACCATCATACGGATATTTTTGTTGCCAGGCCCGGGGTGCCCAACCACTTCCTTTTGCCAGAGAAATATTGTTCGCCTGTTCAGTTATTTGACGGCAACGACCAGTTTTTTTAAAAAGAAAAAGATTGTGACAGCAGGTACAAGAGCAGTCTTTTAACGGCTATCGTCATTACTAATAAAGTTGATTCTTTTTTACTTTTTTACAGAGAGTCAATTTTAGAAAGCAGTCTGTTTTAATTTCGTATTCATTGGCAGGGATCCATGGATCAGACAATTGCAGCAACTGAGGAATGGGGCGTACCAGAGCGAGACCAACTGGAGTTTGATCCTTTACTGGAGTGCCTGGCTTTCCTGACACGTCATTACGGCAAACCCTATTCTCACGATTCCCTCAGGGCAGGACTACCTCTTGAAGAGGGGTTGTTTAATGCCGATCTGTTTATGCGCTCAGCGAGTCGTGCTGGTTTGGCCAGTAAGGTACATAAACGGGAACTGGAGGATATTTCCCCACTGGTTACCCCCGTGGTTTTGTTCCTTAAGAAGCGCAAAGCCTGTGTTCTACTGGATATCGATCACGAAGAAGGTTGTGCCAGAGTGGTTCTGCCTGAAACAGGTGAAGGCGTTAAGCGTCTTTCTCTGGACGATCTTGCTGAGCATTATACCGGTTATGCGATTTACATTCGGGAAAAACACCGTTACGACAAGCGCAGCCCGACCACGCTGAATGTGAAATCCCGGCACTGGTTCTGGGGAACCATTCTTGGTTCCTGGCGCATTTACCGTGATGTATTGCTGGCTTCCCTGATGATCAACCTGTTCGTTGTCGCAAGCCCACTGTTTGTGATGAATGTGTACGATCGGGTGGTACCCAATCAGGCCTTCGATACCCTTTGGGTGCTGGCCGTGGGGGCGATTATCGTGTTCAGCTTCGACTTCATTCTAAAAATGATTCGAAGTTACTTTATTGATCTGGCAGGGAAAAAGTCCGATATCCTGCTGTCGTCCAGAATCATGGAACGGGTTCTGGGATTAAGCATGTCAGCGCGTCCAGCCTCTGTTGGTTCTTTTGCCAAGAACCTTCAGGACTTTGAAAGTATTCGGGAATTTATTACTTCTTCAACCGTTACGGCCCTGGTTGATTTGCCTTTTACCTTTATCATTTTGATGGTTATTTTCATGCTGGGTGGGCCGCTCGCCTTTATCCCCCTGTTCTGCATGTTCCTTATAGGTGTGTACAGTTTTGCTATTCAGGGGCCTTTGCGCCGTTCGGTTGAAAAGACCCTGCGTTCTAATTCCCAGAAAAGCGCCACGTTGATTGAAAGTCTGACAGGCATGGAAGCGCTAAAAATTGCCCAGGCTGAAAGTGACATACAGTACAAATGGGAGAAGTCTGTTGGTCATATTGCCACCTGGAGCATACGCACTAAATTACTGAGTTCATCGGCATCAACGGTCAGCGCCTATGTTCAGCAAATGTGTAACATTGGGCTGGTGGCTATGGGGGTTTTCCTGATTTCAGAAGGTGAGTTGAGCATGGGGGGGCTGATTGCCACCGTTATGCTGGCAGGTCGCTGCCTTGCTCCTATGGCTCAGGTAGCGGGTCTGGCGACACGATACAACCAGGCAAAATCTGCCCTTGATGGTTTGAATCAGGTGATGGGAATGCCTGTTGAACGTCATGAAGACCGGGATTATGTCAATCGCCCGGAACTGAAAGGCAGCATTGAGTTTGACCAGGTTGACTTCACCTATCCTGAGCAGGAAATTCAGGCACTTCGTGGTATTTCCCTCAATATTAAGGCGGGTGAAAAAGTGGCTATCATCGGGCGTATTGGCTCAGGAAAAACAACCATTGAAAAGCTGATTCTCGGCCTTTATGAGCCAGAAAATGGCGCGATTCGAATTGATGGTATCGATCTGAGACAGCTTAACCCAACGGACCTGCGTAGCAGTATTGGTTGTGTGTCTCAGGACATTACCCTGTTCTACGGTTCCATCAAAGATAACATCACTCTGGGTGCCAGCTTTGTTGATGATGAGGCTTTGCTGAAAGCAGCTGAAATTGCTGGTGTTACCGAGTTTGCCAATAAGCACCCGAATGGCATGGACATGATGGTAGGAGAGCGTGGACAGAATCTTTCCGGAGGCCAGAGACAGAGTATTGCTCTGGCAAGAGCCTTGTTGATGGATCCACCGATTCTGGTGCTCGATGAACCCTCCAGCTCCATGGACAATACCACTGAACAGCGCATGAAAGAGCAGCTCAAGACGCGCTGCAAGGATAAAACCATTGTTCTTGTTACTCACAAGGCGTCCATGCTGAATATGGTGGACAGACTGGTGGTGGTGGATAACGGCAAAGTGGTCGCAGACGGACCCAAAGACCAGGTACATGCTGCTCTGAAGCAGGGCAAGTTGAAGATTGAATAACCAATGGTATTCCAATGAGCGATCAAAAGGACACTGGTCCAGACAAGCAGAATGAGCAGCAGGCCCTGCAGGAGCAGGACGTTCTGGAGCCTGATGAAGCGGTAGCTGAGGCTGATGGAGAAGATATTGCTGAATCTTCTCTGGAAGAGCATGTAAAGCCTGAAGACCTGGAATACATGTCAGATACCAGCGCTGCCATGCTGATGAAAACACCGAAAGGTGGCCGGCTGCTGATTTACATGATGCTCTTGGCTGTCTTTTCAGCCGTTATCTGGGCGAGTGTGGCCGAACTTGACGAAATCACCCGTGGCATGGGTAAAGTCATTCCCTCATCCCGGTTGCAGGTGGTTCAGAACCTTGAAGGCGGTATTCTTCAGGAGCTTTATGTTCAGGAAGGGGAGCTGGTTGAAGAAGGGCAGTTACTGCTCAGGCTGGACGATACCCGCTTTCGTTCCACTTACCGGGAAAGTGCTGTTGAGTATTACAGTGAACTGGCCAGGGCGGCACGTCTGAAAGCCGAGCTGAGTGGTAAAGATATCTATTTCCCGTCAGAGCTCGATGATTATCGCGAGTACATTGAGCGTGAAGAAACCATATACGAAAATCGGAAAGCAGGCTTGAGGGCAGAGCTGGATATTGCCAATCGCCAGTCCAGTCAGGCAAAGCATGAATTGTCTGCGTCAGAAGCCCAGCTGGAATTTCTTACAACCAGTCATGAGCTGGGAGAAGAAGAACTGGAATTAACCAAACCCCTTGCTAAACAGGGTGTGGTGTCTCATGTAGAGATGATTCAGTTAAAGCAGCGGGTTAATGAGCTTGCTTCCGAGAGAAAAATGACGGAACTGTCTATTCCCAAATTAAAGTCAGCCTATCAGGAAGCACTGGCCCGTAAACGAGAGCTGACGGTTAAATTCAGGGAAGAAGTGGTTCAGGAGCTAAGAGAAACAGAATTAAAGCTTGATCAGATGACAGAGTCGCATACCAGTCTTGAAGATCAGGTAAACCGTACACTGGTTCGTTCACCGGTTCCCGGTATTGTTAAGAAAATCAACATTAATACCATTGGTGGTGTTATTCAGCCAGGTATGGATTTGCTGGAGATTGTTCCGGTTGAAGATAACCTGCTTATTGAAGCGGAAATCAGCCCTAAGGATATCGGCTTCTTACGGGAAGGTATGCCTTCGGTCGTGAAATTAACCGCTTATGATTTTGCTATCTATGGTGGCCTGGAAGGAACACTGGAACATATTGGTGCCGATACGGTTGAAAACGAAAAAGGTGAAAGCTTTTACGTTGTCCATATTCGCACAGACAAAAATTATCTTGGAAATGAAGAAACACAACTGGAAATTATTCCGGGAATGAAAACCAATGTAGATATCCTTACCGGAAAGAAAACGTTAATGGATTATTTGCTTAAACCTATCTTGAAAGCCAAACAGAATGCATTAACTGAGCGATGAGTACTGTTGTTTAGCTGTAAGAAATTATTCAAATCAACTCCAAACCATTTCTCCGAACTCTATCGATAGCAACTATATGGATTTTTAAACAAAAAAACACATAGTTGCTATCGATATTTCTATTTTAATTTCAATTTACTATATCAAGAAGAACACATTGCACGCATATATCTGGCTATTCTGAAATTAATAAACGTTTTATTGATTTTTAATAAAGGTGCGAAGGGAATTCGCCCTGCCCTGCGTTTCACTTTCCTGCCATAACGCATCATTCGAATTCCCATTGCTCCTATGGATTGAGAGCGAGCATAAACAATATGAACTCTAATTCAGGAAGCTCTACGCCTGTTATCGGTGAAATCACAGCGGCTACAGGTACAGTCATTGTTATTAAACCGGATGGAACTCAAAAAGTTCTCGAAGAAGGGTCAAAAGTTTATCTTAATGACCGGGTTGTTACAGAGAATGGGGGTTCTGTTGTTATTACAACAACTAACAACCAGGTCATGGCGCTGGGCGCACAGCAGCAACTTATTCTCACTGATAGCATGCTGTCCACAACGGATGATGAATTCGATGAGGACCTGTCTTTTGAAGAAGTTCAGGCCGCTATTGCAGAGGGCGCTGACCCTGCCGCTGTTGCACAGGCTGCCGCCGCAGGAGATGAACCGGGATCTTCTGACGAAGGAAGTTCTGATGTAGTAACGGTTCAGCGTAAACCCCCTCCTGAGATACCGATTATTGAAAATGAGGGCAATTTGCAGAGAGAGTTAAAGTCGGGTGACGATCCTTCTGAAGCGGCTGCTGAAACAGAGGAGGCAGCGGCTGCAATTAGTCAACCTGATGATCAGCTCGAAGAGGAGGCTGAAAAATCTGACCGGATTTCCTACAAACCAATAGCCCAAACCTCTGAGGTAGTTACCACCGAAGATGCCTCCGTGCTTAAGGGGCAGTTGTATGCAACTGATGAGAACCCTAACGAAATAATTACGTTCTCCCTTATCTCTCTGCCAGAAGCTGGTTCTCTCAGACTTGCTGCTGATGGTTCCTTTGAGTTCAGCCCGGAAGGCGATTTTGAATATCTGGCAGAAGGCGAAAACGAGACCGTTACTTTTGTATTTGAGGTCACAGACTCTCAGGGAAATAAGAGTCAGGCGTCTGTTGATATAAAAATAGAAGGCATCAATGATACACCTGAGGTTGAAGCACCCATTGTTCTTGATGCTACTCAGAATGATGACAGCGTTAACTTAAATCTCCTGCAGAATGCCAGTGACACGGATATCACTGATGAACTCTCAGTTACCAGTCTGCGTCTGGTTGCCGGTAATGAAGCGGGCGTCAGCATTGGTGAAGACGGCTCTGAGCTGGTTATTGATCCTGCGGCTTATAAGTACCTTGCTGTTGGAGAGACGGAAACCCTTACCTATGAATACCGGGTAATGGACTCACAGGGCGATTACACCACTCAAACCGCTACCATCACTCTGGCTGGAAGTAATGACCTGCCAGTGATCGATAATGCCGTTGTATTGAGGACTGACCAGAATTCGGCATTACAGGATATTGATCTGCTTGCAGGTGCCAGCGATGTCGATGGCACAGACACGATAAATGTGGTGAATCTGCAACTGACAGCGGGTGATCCGGTAGGGGTCACCGTTTCTGATGATGGAAACAGCCTCTCACTGGATGCGTCCGGTTATGATCATCTGGCGGCCGGTGAGTCAGAAACCCTTGAGTACACCTATGAGGTTGATGATGGTCATGGCGAAACGGTCAGTCAGACCGCTTCAGTAACAATCGAAGGCCGCAACGATACCCCTGAAGACATACAGCTCAATAATACTGCCGTTGATGAAAATGCTACAGGCGCTGTTATAGGGACTCTCTCGACTACCGATATCGATGTTTCCGATACTCACACCTACACAGTGGATGATAGCCGGTTTGAAATTGTAGATAACGAACTCCGGCTGAAAACGGGTATCTTCCTTGACCATGAAGCAGAAGAAACGGTCACTGTTAACGTAACTACGACTGATAACAACGGAGCTGCTTTTTCTGAGTCATTTACTGTCAATGTCAATGACATCAATGAAGCACCGGAGACTGCTGCCAGTTCTCAAACCATACAGGAAGACACCCTGTATCGTTTTAAACTCACCGATTTCCCCTACAGCGATACGGATGACGGGGACATTCTTGAGTCGGTACTTATTGATGCGTTGCCCGCTAAAGGTGTTATTGAACTGAATGGTAGTGCCATCAGTGCCGGTGATGAGATCAGCCGTGCAGACATCGAAGCGGGCAAACTAACCTTCCTGCCTGATGTCCATGAAAGCGCTACGGATTATGCCAGCTTCCAGTTCCGGGTAAACGACGGTGAGCTTTCATCTTCTCCGCAGGCATTTACCTTCTCTGTTACTCCGGTTGTTGATGCTGCTGAGTTATCCCTGAACCTTCCGGATGCAGTGACCCCAGCCTATGACTACAGCATCAGCAGCTTTGAAGATGCTCCTGTTTCTTTAGAGCTGAGCCAGTCTCTGGTAGACACTGATGGTTCTGAAAGCATCAGCCTGAAGCTGTCAGGTTTGCCTGCTGACAGCGTTTTAACGGACGGCACCAACACGGCTATCTCTGACGGCAGTGATCTTGATATCAGCAGCTGGCAACTCAGCCAGTTGCAGATGACGCCACCGGCTAACAGTAATGAAGACTTAACGCTGACGTTTACTTCCACAACCACTGAGACGGCAACCGGAGAAACAGCTTCCGTCGTCAAGAGTCTGCATATTGACCTGATTCCGGTTAATGACGCTCCGGAAACGGTCAGTGCTGCGGCAACTATAGATGAAGATACGCCTTATATTTTCTCATCCAGTGACTTTGCATTCACTGATATTGATACCGGGGATGCCTTTGAAGGTATACAGATTGCCAAGCTCCCTGCTGCAGGGAAACTGTTATACAACGGTTCAGAGGTCACTGTTGGCCAGGATGTCTCAAAGCTGGATTTGCTTTCAGGACGTTTAAAGTTTGAGCCGGCTCTTAATGAAAGCGGTGAGAATTATGCGTCGTTTGAATTTAAAGTTGGCGATGGTGAACTTCTTTCGGAAGCCGTCAGTTTTGGAGTCGATGTTACGCCGGTCAACGATGCGCCCGATATCCCGACCGCATCAGTATCACAACTAGACTTTACCTTTGGTGGTGCCTATATCGACGAGACTTCCCACGCCCATACGCTGCCGGAAGATTATGAGTTTGGTGAGCACTTCTGGGTGTTGCAATTATCAAGCAGTTACACCAGAGGGGTTAAAGTTGAAATCAATGAGAATGATGATGGCTCCCTGAACGTAAAAGCACTGGCTGCCAGGTATGTAACGAGCAGCGTCTGGAACAGCATCGCAGAAGACCAGCAGGGTAGCTATTTTGATACTCAGGGCAGCAACCAGCATCTGGCAACTTCGAGTGATGCAGCGGGATTTGGAATACAAAATGTGTCCATTAACGGTGGCCCCATCGTTAATGGCTACGTTGACTCCACTAATGGTGTGGATGTTGTTAACAATAACCTGATCATTGAAGAAAACAGTGCCAATGACTCAGTGGTTGCCACCATCACTGCCACCGACGTCGAAGGCGATACACTCACCTATAGTCTGACAAACAATGCTGACGGGCGCTTTGCTATCAACAGCAGTTCCGGAGAAATCACCGTTGCCGATGGTTCCCGGCTGAATCACGAAGACAGTGCCAGTCACTCAATTACGGTAAAAATCAGCGATGGCGAAGGTGGAGTTACCACCAGAAACTACACGGTTAATATTTCTGACCAGAGTGAAGCCGCCATTATCGACGGTGAAGATATTACCAGTGTCACAGAAGACGATGCCAGCCTGCTGACAACCAGTGGCACTCTGGATCTAACGGAGCAGGACGAGGGTGAAGACAGCTTCGTTGCAGAGACGGTCACCGGCAGCTATGGCTCTCTGACGATTGATGCCAGCGGCAACTGGAACTATTCAGCGGATAACAGCCAGTCAGCTATCCAGGCACTGGGCGACGGTGACAGCCTGACCGAAACGATTACGGTTCAGTCACTGGATGGAACGACCAAAGATATTGTTATTACCATCAATGGTACCAACGATCTTGCCGTGATCAGTGGGGCGGACACAGTCAGCATTTCAGAAGACGACGCAGCAACATTAACGGCTTCTGGCGTACTTTCTGTTACCGATACTGATACTGGCGAAGCTTTATTTACCGCAGTAACCGTACCAGGCACTTACGGCTCTCTGACGATTGGTGCTAACGGTCACTGGAACTACTCTGCAGATAACTCTCAGGTAGCTATCCAGACACTGGGCGACGGTGACAGCCTGACTGAAACCATAACGGTTCAGTCAGTGGATGGTACGGCCAAAGAAATTGTTATTACCATCAATGGTACTAATGATGTGGCAGTGATTGGTGGGGTTGATACCGCTTCTGTCACAGAAGCCGACGCTGCTACATTAACGGCTTCCGGTGCGCTGACCGTTTCTGATGTTGATACCGGTGAAGCCAGCTTTACCGTAGAAACTGTCACGGGAACTTACGGTTCCCTGACCATTGATGCCAATGGTAACTGGAGTTATTCCGCGGACAGCAGCCAGGCAGCGGTTCAGGCACTGGCCGATGGTGACAGCCTGACGGAAACCATCACGGTTAAGTCCTTCGATAACACCACCCACGATATTGTTATCACCATCAATGGCACCAACGATGCAGCCATCATTGGTGGTGTTGATACCGCCACTGTCACAGAAGACGACGCTGCTACATTAATGACTTCCGGTACGCTGACCATTTCTGATGTTGATACCGGTGAAGCCAGCTTTAGCGCAGAAACCGTTACAGGGACTTACGGTTCCCTGACCATTGATGCCAATGGTAACTGGAGTTATTCAGCGGATAGCAGCCAGGCAGCCATTCAAGTACTGGGTGATGGTGACAGCCTGACAGAAACCATCACGGTTAAGTCTTTCGATGACACCACCCACAATATTGTTATCACGATCAATGGCACTAATGATGCGGCAGTGATTGGCGGCGTCGATACTGCCTCAATAACAGAAGACGACGCTGCTACATTAACGGCTTCCGGTGCGCTGACCGTTTCTGATTTTGATACCGGTGAAGCCAGCTTTACTGGAGAAACCGTTACGGGAACTTATGGTTCCTTGACCATTGATGTCAATGGTAACTGGAGTTATTCAGCAGATAATAGCCAAGCCGTCATTCAGGTACTGAGCGACGGTGACAGCCTGACAGAAACCATCACGGTTAAGTCTTTCGATAACACCACCCACAATATTGTTATCACGATCAATGGCACTAATGATGCGGCAGTGATTGGCGGCGTCGATACTGCCTCAATAACAGAAGACGATGCTGCTACATTAACGGCTTCCGGTGCGCTGACCGTTTCTGATGTTGATACCGGTGAAGCCAGCTTTACCCCAGAAACCGTTACGGGGACTTACGGTTCCCTGACCATTGATGTCAATGGTGACTGGAGTTATTCGGCGGACAGCAGCCAGGCAGCGGTTCAGGCACTGGGCGACGGTGACAGTCTGACAGAAACCATTACAGTTAAGTCCTTCGATAACACCACCCACGATATTGTGATCACCATCAATGGTGCCAACGATGCAGCCATCATTGGCGGTGTGGATACCATTACTGTCACAGAAGACGACGCTGCTACATTAACGGCTTCCGGTGCACTGACCGTTTCTGATGTTGATACCGGTGAAGCCAGCTTCACCGCAGAAACGGTCACCGGCAGCTACGGTTCCCTGACCATTGATGCCAATGGTAACTGGAACTATTCGGCGGATAACAGCCAGGCAGCGATTCAGGCACTGGGCGACGGTGACAGCCTGACGGAAACCATCACGGTTAAGTCCTTCGATAACACCACCCACGATATTGTTATCACGATCAATGGCACTAATGATGCGGCAGTGATTGGCGGCGTCGATACTGCCTCAATAACAGAAGACGATGCTGCTACATTAACGGCTTCCGGTGCGCTGACCGTTTCTGATGTTGATACCGGTGAATCCAGCTTCACTGCAGAGACCGTTACCGGGACTTACGGTTCCCTGACCATTGATGCCAATGGTAACTGGAACTATTCAGCGGATAGCAGCCAGGCAGCGGTTCAGGCACTGGCCGATGGTGACAACCTGACGGAAACCATCACGGTTAAGTCTTTTGATAACACCACCCACGATATTGTTATCACGATCAATGGTACCAACGATGCGGCAATCATTGGCGGCGTCGATATTGCCTCAATAACAGAAGACGATGCTGCTACATTAACGGCTTCCGGTGCGCTGACCGTTTCTGATGTTGATACCGGTGAATCCAGCTTTACCGCAGAGACGGTCACTGGCAGTTACGGCTCCCTGACCATTGATGTCAATGGTAACTGGAGTTATTCAGCGGACAGCAGCCAGGCAGCGGTTCAGGCACTGGGCGACGGTGACAGCCTGACAGAAACCATCACGGTTAAGTCCTTCGATAACACCACCCACAATATTGTTATAACGATCAATGGCACCAACGATGCGGCAATCATTGGCGGTGTTGATACCGCCTCTGTCACAGAAGACGATGCTGCTACATTAACGGCTTCCGGTGCGTTGACCGTTTCTGATGTTGATACCGGTGAAGCCAGCTTTACCGTAGAAACTGTCACGGGAACTTATGGTTCCCTGACCATTGATGCCAATGGTAACTGGAGTTATTCCGCGGACAGCAGCCAGGCAGCGGTTCAGGCACTGGCCGATGGTGACAGCCTGACGGAAACCATCACGGTTAAGTCCTTCGATAACACCACCCACGATATTGTTATCACCATCAATGGCACCAACGATGCAGCCATCATTGGCGGTGTTGATACCGCCACTGTCACAGAAGACGACGCTGCAGCGTTAACGGCTTCCGGTACGCTGACCGTTTCTGATGTTGATACTGGTGAATCCAGCTTTAGCGCAGAAACCGTTACAGGGACTTACGGTTCCCTGACCATTGATGCCAATGGTAACTGGAACTATTCGGCGGATAGCAGCCAGGCAGCAGTTCAGGCACTGGGCGACGGTGACAGTCTGACAGAAACCATCACGGTTAAGTCCTTCGATAACACCACCCACAATATTGTTATCACGATCAATGGCACCAACGATGCAGCCATCATTGGCGGTGTGGATACCATTACTGTCAAAGAAGACGACGCTGCTACATTAACGGCTTCCGGTGCGCTGACCGTTTCTGATGCTGATACCGGTGAATCCAGCTTCACCGCAGAAACAGTCACCGGCAGCTACGGTTCACTGACCATTGATGCCAATGGCAACTGGAGTTATTCAGCGGACAGCAGTCAAGCAGCGGTTCAGGCACTGGCCGATGGTGACAGTCTAACCGAAACCATCACGGTTAAGTCCTTTGATAACACTACCCACAATATTGTTATCACGATCAATGGCACCAATGATGCGGCAGTGATTAGTGGTGTTGATACCGCCACTGTCACAGAAGACGATGCTGCTACATTAACGGCTTCCGGTGCGCTGACCGTTTCTGATGTTGATACCGGTGAAGCCAGCTTTAGCGCAGAAACGGTTACGGGCAGCTACGGTTCTCTGACCATTGATGCCAATGGCAACTGGAGTTATTCAGCGGACAGCAGCCAGGCAGCGGTTCAGGCACTGAGCGACGGTGACAGCCTGACAGAAACCATCACGGTTAAGTCCTTCGATAACACCACTCACAATATTGTTATCACGATCAATGGCACCAACGATGCAGCCATCATTGGCGGTGTGGATACCATTACTGTCACAGAAGACGACGCTGCTACATTAACGGCTTCCGGTGCGCTGACCGTTTCTGATGCTGATACCGGTGAATCCAGCTTCACCGCAGAAACAGTCACCGGCAGCTACGGTTCACTGACCATTGATGCCAATGGCAACTGGAGTTATTCAGCGGACAGCAGTCAGGCAGCCGTTCAGGCACTGGCCGATGGTGACAGTCTAACCGAAACCATCACGGTTAAGTCCTTCGATAACACCACTCACAATATTGTTATCACGATCAATGGCACCAACGATGCAGCCATCATTGGCGGCGTCGATACAGCCTCAATAACAGAAGACGATGCTGTTACATTAACGGCTTCCGGTGCGCTGACCGTTACGGATACCGACACTGGCGAAGCCAGCTTTACCGCAGAAACGGTCACCGGCAGCTACGGTTCTCTGACCATTGATGCCAATGGTAACTGGAACTATTCGGCGGATAGCAGCCAGGCAGCGATTCAGGCACTAAGCGACGGTGACAGCCTGACAGAAACCATCACGGTTAAGTCCTTCGATAACACCACCCACAATATTGTTATCACGATCAATGGCACTAATGATGCGGCAGTGATTGGCGGTGTTGATACCGCCACTGTCACAGAAGACGATGCTGCCACATTAACTACTTCCGGTGCGCTGACCGTTTCTGATGTTGATACCGGTGAAGCCAGCTTTACCGCAGAAACGGTCACCGGCAGCTACGGTTCTCTGACCATTGATGTCAATGGTAACTGGAACTATTCGGCGGATAACAGCCAGGCAGCGATTCAGGCACTGGGCGACGGTGACAGCCTGACGGAAACCATCACGGTTAAGTCTTTCGATAACACCACCCACGATATTGTTATCACGATCAATGGCACCAACGATGCAGCCATCATTGGCGGCGTTGATACCGCTACTGTTACAGAAGACGATGCTGCTACATTAACGGCTTCCGGTGCGCTGACCGTTTCTGATGTTGATACCGGTGAATCCAGCTTTACCGCAGAGACGGTCACTGGCAGTTACGGCTCCCTGACCATTGATGCCAATGGTAACTGGAGCTATTCAGCGGACAGCAGCCAGGCAGCGGTTCAGGCACTGGGCGACGGTGACAGCCTGACAGAAACCATCACAGTTAAGTCCTTCGATAACACCACCCACGATATTGTGATCACCATCAATGGCACCAACGATGCAGCCATCATTGGCGGTGTGGATACTGCCACTGTCACAGAAGACGATGCTGCTACATTAACCACTTCCGGTGCACTGACCATTTCTGATGTTGATACCGGTGAATCCAGCTTTACCGCAGAAACCGTTACAGGAACTTACGGTTCCCTGACTATTGATGCCAACGGTAACTGGAGCTATTCAGCGGCTAACAGTCAGGCAGCGATTCAGGCATTGGGTGATGGTGACAGCCTGACAGAAACCATCACGGTTAAGTCCTTCGATAACACCACGCACGATATTGTGATCACGATCAATGGCACTAATGATGTGGCAGTGATTGGTGGGGTTGATACCGCTTCTGTCACAGAAGACGATGCTGCTACATTAACCACTTCCGGTGCACTGACCATTTCTGATGTTGATACCGGTGAATCCAGCTTTACCGCAGAAACCGTTACAGGAACTTACGGTTCCCTGACTATTGATGCCAACGGTAACTGGAGCTATTCAGCGGCTAACAGTCAGGCAGCGATTCAGGCATTGGGCGATGGTGACAGCCTGACGGAAACCATCACGGTTAAGTCTTTCGATAACACCACGCACGATATTGTGATCACGATCAATGGCACTAATGATGTGGCAGTGATTGGTGGGGTTGATACCGCTTCTGTCACAGAAGATGACGCTGCCACATTAACGGCTTCCGGTGCGCTGACCGTTTCTGATGTTGATACCGGTGAAGCCAGCTTTACCGCAGAAACGGTCACCGGCAGCTACGGTTCCCTGACCATTGATGCCAATGGTAACTGGAGCTATTCAGCGGACAGCAGCCAGGCAGCGGTTCAGGCACTGGGCGATGGTGACAGCCTGACAGAAACCATCACGGTTAAGTCCTTCGATAACACCACCCACAATATTGTTATCACGATCAATGGCACTAATGATGCGGCAGTGATTGGCGGCATCGATACTGCCTCAATAACAGAAGACGATGCTTCCACATTAACCGCTACCGGCAAACTCGATGTTACCGATGCCGATACCGGCGAAGCAGCGTTCTCAGCCGAAACCGTCACCGGAACTTATGGTTCCGTGACTATCGATGCGGACGGCAATTGGAGCTACGAAGCCGATAGCACCCAAACCGCCATTCAGGCACTGGGCGATGGTGACAGCCTGATCGACACTATCACCGTACAGTCGGTGGATGGTACTACCAAAGACATCACGGTCACCATTAACGGTATTAATGATATTGCGGTTATCAGCGGTACAGATGCTGCGTCAATCACAGAAGACGCCGCCGCTACCTTAACCGCTACCGGCAAACTGGATATCACGGATGCCGATACGGGTGAGGCCGTCTTCTCAGCTGAAACATTGACCGGCACTTATGGTGACCTCACCATCGATGCTGACGGTAACTGGAGCTACTCAGCGGATAACACTCAAGCCGCAATCCAGGCGCTGGGCGACGGTGACAGCCTGACAGAAACCATCACGGTTAAGTCCTTCGATAACACCACACACAATATTGTTATCACGATCAATGGCACTAATGATGCGGCAGTGATTGGTGGTGTTGATACCGCCACTGTCACAGAAGACGATACTGCTACATTAACCGCTTCCGGTGCGCTGACCGTTTCTGATGTTGATACCGGTGAAGCCAGCTTTACCCCAGAAACCGTTACGGGAACTTACGGTTCTCTGACCATTGATGCCAATGGTAACTGGAACTATTCGGCGGATAGCAGCCAGGCAGCGGTTCAGGCACTGGGCGACGGTGACAGTCTGACAGAAACCATCACGGTTAAGTCTTTCGATAACACCACCCACGATATTGTTATCACGATCAATGGCACCAACGATGCAGCCATCATTGGCGGTGTGGATACCATTACTGTCACAGAAGACGACGCTGCTACATTAACGGCTTCCGGTGCGCTGACCGTTTCTGATGTTGATACCGGTGAAGCCAGCTTCACCGCTGAAACCGTTACGGGAACTTACGGTTCTCTGACCATTGATGCCAATGGTAACTGGAGTTATTCAGCGGACAGCAGCCAGGCAGCGGTTCAGGCACTGGCCGATGGTGACAGTCTAACCGAAACCATCACGGTTAAGTCCTTTGATAACACTACCCACAATATTGTTATCACGATCAATGGCACCAATGATGCGGCAGTGATTAGTGGTGTTGATACCGCCACTGTCACAGAAGACGATGCTGCTACATTAACGGCTTCCGGTGCGCTGACCGTTTCTGATGTTGATACCGGTGAATCCAGCTTCACCGCAGAAACAGTCACCGGCAGCTACGGTTCACTGACCATTGATGTCAATGGTAACTGGAGTTATTCAGCGGACAGCAGCCAGGCAGCGGTTCAGGCACTGAGCGACGGTGACAGCCTGACGGAAACCATCACGGTTAAGTCCTTCGATAACACCACCCACGATATTGTTATCACCATCAATGGCACTAATGATGCGGGAATCATTGGCGGTGTTGATACCGCCATTGTCACAGAAGACGACGCTGCTACATTAACGGCTTCCGGTGCGCTGACCGTTTCTGATGTTGATACCGGTGAAGCCAGCTTTACCGCAGAAACTGTCACCGGCAGCTACGGCTCACTGACCATTGATGCCAATGGTAACTGGAGTTATTCAGCGGACAGCAGCCAGGCAGCGGTTCAGGTACTGGGCGACGGTGACAGTCTGACGGAAACCATCACCGTTAAGTCCTTCGATAGCACTACACACGATATTGTTATTACGATCAATGGTACCAACGATGCAGCAGTGATTGGCGGCGTCGATACTGCCTCAATAACAGAAGACGATGCTGCTACATTAACGGCTTCCGGTGCGCTGACCGTTTCTGATGTTGATACCGGTGAATCCAGCTTTACCGCAGAAACCGTTACGGGAACTTACGGTTCACTGACCATTGATGTCAATGGTAACTGGAGTTATTCAGCAGATAATAGCCAAGCCGTCATTCAGGCACTGGGCGACGGTGACAGCCTGACGGAAACCATTACGGTTAAATCTTTCGATAACACTGCGCACGATATTGTCATTACTATCAACGGCACAAACGATGCGCCGGTTGCCAGTGTGGTTGACCTTGGCAGCACTAACGAAGATACCGGCATCGTTATTACCGAAGCACAGCTGCTTGCTAATGCGATAGATGTTGAAGGCGACACTTTAAGTGTCAACAGTCTTGTACTGGCAGATAGCAGCCATGGTGCCTTAACTGATAATGGTGATGACACCTGGACATTTACACCGGCTGAGCACTTTAACGGCAACGATGTCGCTTTCAATTACAACGTTAATGATGGTACGACAGATGTCGCAAACAGTGCTGTGATTGATGTGACTGCTGTAGCGGATGCCCCGGTGTTCGATGTGTCTACCGATGAAATTCTCATCAGCACCGAGGGCTTTGAATCTCCTGCCCAGGGTAATGGTGGTTGGCATGGGGTCACTGACTCACTGGATGACTGGAGTAGTCATCAGAACGGCTACGAGGTATGGCGAGGTAATGCTGCCCATGAAGGCCAGCAATGGGTGGAACTGGATTATGGTGCAGGTCAGGATGGATTTGACCACACTATTGATACCAGTAACGGTCAGCCCCATGTGTTTGAGCTGGCCATTCGTAAGCGCAGTGACTCAGACACTTCCGATGACTCTGTTGATGTTTACTGGAATGGAGAACTGCTGACGACGGTTACACCGGCCAGCAGCGCCTGGGAGGTTCAGCGTATAGAGCTGCCTGCTGTGAACAGTGACTCTGCAATTCTGACTATTCAGGAGCCGTCCGCTGAGAATGATGGATCAGGTGCCTGGATTGACTCTCTGAAAGTTCTTCAGGTTGGTATTGAAGTCAGCAGCGACCCGGCTTACGACTACGAAATTACCAGCCTTGAAGATACCGGCATTCCGCTGGATCTTGGCTCGGTAACAAGTGGTGGCACAGAAACCGTCACAGCCAGCCTGGGCGGCATTCCATCGGGCAGCACATTAACAGATGGCACTAACAGCGTCAGCACCGATGGCAGTGATGTCGATGTATCCACCTGGAACCTGTCTGCTCTGTCCCTGACGCCACCGGCCAACAGTCATGACGATTTCACCATCACCCTGAACGCTACGGCGACTGAAGCGAATGGTGACAGTGCGCAAACCAGCGAAACATTAAGGGTTAACCTGCTGTCTGTAAATGATGTTCCGGAAGCAGCCGGTTCTGCGATCAGCCTTGCAGGTACAGAAGACACGGCACTGATCATTACCAAAGACCAGTTGCTGGCAGGAGCCACTGATGCGGACGGTGATACGCTATCGATCAGTGATGTGTCGTACAGTGGTTCCGATGGCACTCTGACGGAAGTGAACGGGATTGCTTTTGGGGATGATACATCCAACCTGATAGAAGTCACTGAGACACTGCAAAGCTTTGATGCGTTCAGTCTTGAGTTTGAATATACGTCAACAGGCAGTCATGAAGAATCATTTGCCTCAATCCTGAGTATGGTAACACCTGTTCAGTTGAATCCATTGATGATAGCCGTGAATCTGGACGGCAGCCTGATGCTCCAGCTAGACGGAAATATAAGGACATTTGCCGGAGTTAACATAAATGATGGCGAACTTCATAACATAAGCCTGACCTGGGACAGCGGCAGTGGTGACGTAAAACTTTTTGACAACCACCAACTGGTTGAAACCCAAACCGTAGCCCCGGGTCAAACCCTTGAGGCTGATGGGGCAATAAGCATTGGTCAGGATCGGGATGTCTACGGGGGAGAATTTGACCCGTCTCAGTCCCTGACCAATGCTGAGCTTGGTTTTGTAACACTGTCGTATGATGCGGTTAGCCAGGCTGATATAGAAGCCGGAGTTCGTGTCGCTGATGCCAGCTCCAGCCTGGCATTGGACATCAGGGCTGAAAATGGTCAGGTTGTGGATACAACCAACAACCACACAGTGACTACCGCAGGAAGTCTCACCAGTCATGATCACTATGAGTTCACACCTGGCAGTAATTTCAACGGTACAGTGGCACTGGATTACACCATCTCCGATGGCACCGATACGACGGCGGCACAGGCAACAATTAACTTTATGGCAGCAGGGGATGCGGCGGTTATCACCGGCACAGACACGGGCAGTGTAACGGAAGACGCCGCAGCCACCTTAACCGCTACCGGCAAACTGGATATCACGGATGCCGATACGGGTGAGGCCGTCTTCTCAGCTGAAGCATTGACCGGCACTTATGGTAACCTCACCATTGATGCTGACGGCAATTGGAGCTACGAAGCCGATAGCACCCAAACCGCCATTCAGGCACTGGGCGATGGTGACAGCCTGACAGAAACCATCACGGTTAAGTCCTTCGATAACACCACCCACGATATTGTGATCACCATCAATGGCACTAATGATGCGGCAGTGATTGGTGGTGTTGATACCGCCACTGTCACAGAAGACGACGCCGCTACATTAACGGCTTCCGGTGCGCTGACCGTTTCTGATGTTGATACCGGTGAAGGCAGCTTTACTGGAGAAACCGTTACGGGAACTTACGGTTCACTGACCATTGATGTCAATGGT
This sequence comes from Endozoicomonas euniceicola, assembly GCF_025562755.1. GTDB lineage: Bacteria > Pseudomonadota > Gammaproteobacteria > Pseudomonadales > Endozoicomonadaceae > Endozoicomonas_A > Endozoicomonas_A euniceicola. The sequence continues at coordinate 2,479,269 of NZ_CP103300.1, read as the reverse complement.
AACTGGAGTTATTCAGCGGACAGCAGCCAGGCAGCGGTTCAGGCACTTGGCGATGGTGACAGCCTGACGGAAACCATCACGGTTAAGTCTTTCGATAACACCACGCACGATATTGTTATCACGATCAATGGCACTAATGATGTGGCAGTGATTGGTGGGGTTGATATCGCTTCTGTCACAGAAGATGACGCTGCCACATTAACGGCTTCCGGTGCGCTGACCGTTTCTGATGTTGATACCGGTGAAGCCAGCTTTACCGCAGAAACGGTCACCGGCAGCTACGGTTCCCTGACCATTGATGCCAATGGTAACTGGAGCTATTCAGCGGACAGCAGCCAGGCAGCGGTTCAGGCGCTGGGCGACGGTGACAGCCTGACAGAAACCATCATGGTTAAGTCCTTCGATAACACCACCCACAATATTGTTATCACGATCAATGGCACTAATGATGCGGCAGTGATTGGCGGCATCGATACTGCCTCAATAACAGAAGACGATGCTTCCACATTAACCGCTTCCGGCAAACTCGATGTTACCGATGCCGATACCGGCGAAGCAGCGTTCTCAGCCGAAACCGTCACCGGAACTTATGGTTCCGTGACTATCGATGCGGACGGCAATTGGAGCTACGAAGCCGATAGCACCCAAACCGCCATTCAGGCACTGGGCGATGGTGACAGCCTGATCGACACTATCACCGTACAGTCGGTGGATGGTACTACCAAAGACATCACGGTCACCATTAACGGTATTAATGATATTGCGGTTATCAGCGGTACAGATGCTGCGTCAATCACAGAAGACGCCGCCGCTACCTTAACCGCTACCGGCAAACTGGATATCACGGATGCCGATACGGGTGAGGCCGTCTTCTCAGCTGAAACATTGACCGGCACTTATGGTGACCTCACCATCGATGCTGACGGTAACTGGAGCTACTCAGCGGATAACACTCAAGCCGCAATCCAGGCGCTGGGCGACGGTGACAGCCTGACAGAAACCATCACGGTTAAGTCCTTCGATAACACCACACACAATATTGTTATCACGATCAATGGCACTAATGATGCGGCAGTGATTGGTGGTGTTGATACCGCCACTGTCACAGAAGACGATACTGCTACATTAACCGCTTCCGGTGCGCTGACCGTTTCTGATGTTGATACCGGTGAAGCCAGCTTTACCCCAGAAACCGTTACGGGAACTTACGGTTCTCTGACCATTGATGCCAATGGTAACTGGAACTATTCGGCGGATAGCAGCCAGGCAGCGGTTCAGGCACTGGGCGACGGTGACAGTCTGACAGAAACCATCACGGTTAAGTCTTTCGATAACACCACCCACGATATTGTTATCACGATCAATGGCACCAACGATGCAGCCATCATTGGCGGTGTGGATACCATTACTGTCACAGAAGACGACGCTGCTACATTAACGGCTTCCGGTGCGCTGACCGTTTCTGATGTTGATACCGGTGAAGCCAGCTTCACCGCTGAAACCGTTACGGGAACTTACGGTTCTCTGACCATTGATGCCAATGGTAACTGGAGTTATTCAGCGGACAGCAGCCAGGCAGCGGTTCAGGCACTGGCCGATGGTGACAGTCTAACCGAAACCATCACGGTTAAGTCCTTTGATAACACTACCCACAATATTGTTATCACGATCAATGGCACCAATGATGCGGCAGTGATTAGTGGTGTTGATACCGCCACTGTCACAGAAGACGATGCTGCTACATTAACGGCTTCCGGTGCGCTGACCGTTTCTGATGTTGATACCGGTGAAGCCAGCTTTAGCGCAGAAACGGTTACGGGCAGCTACGGTTCTCTGACCATTGATGCCAATGGCAACTGGAGTTATTCAGCGGACAGCAGCCAGACAGCGGTTCAGGCACTGAGCGACGGTGACAGCCTGACGGAAACCATCACGGTTAAGTCCTTCGATAACACCACCCACGATATTGTTATCACCATCAATGGCACTAATGATGCGGCAATCATTGGCGGTGTTGATACCGCCACTGTCACAGAAGACGACGCTGCTACATTAACGGCTTCCGGTGCGCTGACCGTTTCTGATGTTGATACCGGTGAAGCCAGCTTTACCGCAGAAACGGTTACGGGCAGCTACGGCTCACTGACCATTGATGCCAATGGTAACTGGAGTTATTCAGCGGACAGCAGCCAGGCAGCGGTTCAGGTACTGGGCGACGGTGACAGTCTGACGGAAACCATCACCGTTAAGTCCTTCGATAGCACCACACACGATATTGTTATTACGATCAATGGTACCAACGATGCAGCAGTGATTGGCGGCGTCGATACTGCCTCAATAACAGAAGACGATGCTGCTACATTAACGGCTTCCGGTGCGCTGACCGTTTCTGATGTTGATACCGGTGAATCCAGCTTTACCGCAGAAACCGTTACGGGAACTTACGGTTCACTGACCATTGATGTCAATGGTAACTGGAGTTATTCAGCAGATAATAGCCAAGCCGTCATTCAGGCACTGGGCGACGGTGACAGCCTGACGGAAACCATCACGGTTAAATCTTTCGATAACACTGCGCACGATATTGTCATTACTATCAATGGCACAAACGATGCGCCGGTTGCCAGTGTGGTTGGCCTTGGCAGCACTAACGAAGATACCGGCATCGTTATTACCGAAGCACAGCTGCTTGCTAATGCGATAGATGTTGAAGGCGACACTTTAAGTGTCAACAGTCTTGTACTGGCAGATAGCAGCCATGGTGCCTTAACTGATAATGGTGATGACACCTGGACATTTACACCGGCTGAGCACTTTAACGGCAACGATGTCGCCTTCAATTATAACGTTAATGACGGTACGACAGATGTCGTAAACAGTGCTGTGATTGATGTGACTGCTGTAGCGGATGCCCCGGTGTTCGATGTGTCTACCGATGAAATTCTCATCAGCACCGAGGGCTTTGAATCTCCTGCCCAGGGTAATGGTGGTTGGCATGGGGTCACTGACTCACTGGATGACTGGAGTAGTCATCAGAACGGCTACGAGGTATGGCGAGGTAATGCTGCCCATGAAGGCCAGCAATGGGTGGAACTGGATTATGGTTTAGGTCAGGATGGATTTGACCACACTATTGATACCAGTAACGGTCAGCCCCATGTGTTTGAACTGGCCATTCGTAAGCGCAGTGACTCAGACACTTCCGATGATTCTGTTGATGTTTACTGGAATGGAGAACTGCTGACGACGGTTACACCGGCCAGCAGCGCCTGGGAGGTTCAGCGTATAGAGCTGCCTGCTGTGAACAGTGACTCTGCAATTCTGGCTATTCAGGAACCGTCCGCTGAGAATGATGGATCAGGTACCTGGATTGACTCTCTGAAAGTTCTTCAGGTTGGTATTGAAGTCAGCAGCGACCCGGCTTACGACTACGAAATTACCAGCCTTGAAGATACCGGCATTCCGCTGGATCTTGGCTCGGTAACAAGTGGTGGCACAGAAACCGTCACAGCCAGCCTGGGCGGCATTCCATCGGGCAGCACATTAACAGATGGCACTAACAGCGTCAGCACCGATGGCAGTGATGTCGATGTATCCACCTGGAACCTGTCTGCTCTGTCCCTGACGCCACCGGCCAACAGTCATGACGATTTCACCATCACCCTGAACGCTACGGCGACTGAAGCGAATGGTGACAGTGCGCAAACCAGCGAAACATTAAGGGTTAACCTGCTGTCTGTAAATGATGTTCCGGAAGCAGCCGGTTCTGCGATCAGCCTTGCAGGTACAGAAGACACGGCACTGACCATTACCAAAGACCAGTTGCTGGCAGGAGCCAGTGATGCGGACGGTGATACGCTATCGATCAGTGATGTGTCGTACAGTGGTTCCGATGGCACTCTGACGGAAGTGAACGGGATTGCTTTTGGGGATGATACATCCAACCTGATAGAAGTCACTGAGACACTGCAAAGCTTTGATGCGTTCAGTCTTGAGTTTGAATATACGTCAACAGGCAGTCATGAAGAATCATTTGCCTCAATCCTGAGTATGGTAACACCTGTTCAGTTGTATCCATTGCTGATAGCCGTGAATCTGGACGGCAGCCTGATGCTCCAGCTAGACGGAAATATAAGGACATTTGCCGGAGTTAACATAAATGATGGCGAACTTCATAACATAAGCCTGACCTGGGACAGCGCCAGTGGTGACGTAAAACTTTTTGACAACCACCAACTGGTTGAAACCCAAACCGTAGCCCCGGGTCAAACCCTTGAGGCTGATGGGGTAGTAAGCATTGGTCAGGATCGGGATGTCTACGGGGGAGAATTTGACCCGTCTCAGTCCCTGACCAATGCTGAGCTTGGTTTTGTAACACTGTCGTATGATGCGGTTAGCCAGGCTGATATAGAAGCCGGAGTTCGTGTCGCTGATGCCAGCTCCAGCCTGGCATTGGACATCAGGGCTGAAAATGGTCAGGTTGTGGATACAACCAACAACCACACAGTGACTACCGCAGGAAGTCTCACCAGTCATGATCACTATGAGTTCACACCTGGCAGTAATTTCAACGGTACAGTGGCACTGGATTACACCATCTCCGATGGCACCGATACGACGGCGGCACAGGCAACAATTAACTTTATGGCAGCAGGGGATGCGGCGGTTATCACCGGCACAGACACGGGCAGTGTAACGGAAGACGCCGCAGCCACCTTAACCGCTACCGGCAAACTGGATATCACGGATGCCGATACGGGTGAGGCCGTCTTCTCAGCTGAAGCATTGACCGGCACTTATGGTAACCTCACCATTGATGCTGACGGCAATTGGAGCTACGAAGCCGATAGCACCCAAACCGCCATTCAGGCACTGGGCGATGGTGACAGCCTGACAGAAACCATCACGGTTAAGTCCTTCGATAACACCACCCACGATATTGTGATCACCATCAATGGCACTAATGATGCGGCAGTGATTGGTGGTGTTGATACCGCCACTGTCACAGAAGACGACGCCGCTACATTAACGGCTTCCGGTGCGCTGACCGTTTCTGATGTTGATACCGGTGAAGGCAGCTTTACTGGAGAAACCGTTACGGGAACTTACGGTTCACTGACCATTGATGTCAATGGTAACTGGAGTTATTCAGCGGACAGCAGCCAGGCAGCGGTTCAGGCACTTGGCGATGGTGACAGCCTGACGGAAACCATCACGGTTAAGTCTTTCGATAACACCACGCACGATATTGTTATCACGATCAATGGCACTAATGATGTGGCAGTGATTGGTGGGGTTGATATCGCTTCTGTCACAGAAGATGACGCTGCCACATTAACGGCTTCCGGTGCGCTGACCGTTTCTGATGTTGATACCGGTGAAGCCAGCTTTACCGCAGAAACGGTCACCGGCAGCTACGGTTCCCTGACCATTGATGCCAATGGTAACTGGAGCTATTCAGCGGACAGCAGCCAGGCAGCGGTTCAGGCGCTGGGCGACGGTGACAGCCTGACAGAAACCATCATGGTTAAGTCCTTCGATAACACCACCCACAATATTGTTATCACGATCAATGGCACTAATGATGCGGCAGTGATTGGCGGCATCGATACTGCCTCAATAACAGAAGACGATGCTTCCACATTAACCGCTTCCGGCAAACTCGATGTTACCGATGCCGATACCGGCGAAGCAGCGTTCTCAGCCGAAACCGTCACCGGAACTTATGGTTCCGTGACTATCGATGCGGACGGCAATTGGAGCTACGAAGCCGATAGCACCCAAACCGCCATTCAGGCACTGGGCGATGGTGACAGCCTGATCGACACTATCACCGTACAGTCGGTGGATGGTACTACCAAAGACATCACGGTCACCATTAACGGTATTAATGATATTGCGGTTATCAGCGGTACAGATGCTGCGTCAATCACAGAAGACGACGCCGCTACCTTAACCGCTACCGGCAAACTGGATATCACGGATGCCGATACGGGTGAGGCCGTCTTCTCAGCTGAAACATTGACCGGCACTTATGGTGACCTCACCATCGATGCTGACGGCAACTGGAGCTACTCAGCGGATAACACTCAAACCGCGATCCAGGCGCTGGGCGAAGGTGACAGCCTGACAGAAACCATCACGGTTAAGTCCTTCGATAACACCACACACAATATTGTTATCACGATCAATGGCACTAATGATGCGGCAGTGATTGGTGGTGTTGATACCGCCACTGTCACAGAAGACGACGCCGCTACCTTAACCGCTACCGGCAAACTGGATATCACGGATGCCGATACGGGTGAGGCCGTCTTCTCAGCTGAAACATTGACCGGCACTTATGGTGACCTCACCATCGATGCTGACGGTAACTGGAGCTACTCAGCGGATAACACTCAAACCGCGATCCAGGCGCTGGGCGATGGTGGCAGCCTGATCGACACTATCACCGTACAGTCGGTGGATGGTACTACCAAAGACATCACGGTCACCATTAACGGTATTAATGATATTGCGGTTATCAGCGGTACAGATGCTGCGTCAATCACAGAAGACGCCGCCGCTACCTTAACCGCTACCGGCAAACTGGATATCACGGATGCCGATACGGGTGAGGCCGTCTTCTCAGCTGAAACATTGACCGGCACTTATGGTGACCTCACCATCGATGCTGACGGTAACTGGAGCTACTCAGCGGATAACACTCAAGCCGCAATCCAGGCGCTGGGCGACGGTGACAGCCTGACAGAAACCATCACGGTTAAGTCCTTCGATAACACCACACACAATATTGTTATCACGATCAATGGCACTAATGATGCGGCAGTGATTGGTGGTATTGATACCGCCACTGTCACAGAAGACGATACTGCTACATTAACCGCTTCCGGTGCGCTGACCGTTTCTGATGTTGATACCGGTGAAGCCAGCTTTACTGGAGAAACCGTTACGGGAACCTACGGTTCTCTGACTATTGATGCCAACGGTAACTGGAGCTATTCAGCGGCTAACAGTCAGGCAGCGATTCAGGCATTGGGTGATGGTGACAGCCTTACAGAAACCATCACCGTTAAGTCCTTCGATAACACCACCCACGATATTGTTATCACCATCAATGGCACTAATGATGCGGCAATCATTGACGGTGTTGATACCGCCACTGTCACAGAAGACGACGCTGCTACATTAACCGCTTCCGGTGCGCTGACCGTTTCTGATGTTGATACCGGTGAATCCAGCTTTACTGGAGAAACCGTTACGGGGACTTACGGTTCCCTGACCATTGATGTCAATGGTAACTGGAGTTATTCAGCGGACAGCAGCCAGGCAGCGGTTCAGGCACTGGGCGATGGTGACAGCCTGATCGACACTATCACCGTACAGTCGGTGGATGGTACTACCAAAGACATCACGGTCACCATTAACGGTATTAATGATATTGCGGTTATCAGCGGTACAGATGCTGCGTCAATCACAGAAAACGACGCTACTACTACCTTAATCGCTTCCGGAAAACTCGATATCACTGATGTCGATACTGGCGAAGCTGCCTTCTCAGCGGAAACACTGACCGGAACTTACGGCGATCTCACCATCGATGCTGACGGTAACTGGAGCTACTCAGCGGATAACACCCAAACTGCGATCCAGGCGCTGGGTGACGGTGACAGCCTGACTGATACCGTAGCGGTTCAGTCCGCTGATGGCACAACGAAAAACATCACGATCACGATTAATGGCACCAACGATGCAGCAGTGATTGGCGGCGTCGATACTGCCTCAATAACAGAAGACGATGCTGCTACATTAACCGCTTCCGGTGCGCTGACCGTTTCTGATGTTGATACCGGTGAAGCCAGCTTTACTGGAGAAACCGTTACGGGGACTTACGGTTCCCTGACCATTGATGTCAATGGTAACTGGAGTTATTCAGCGGACAGCAGCCAGGCAGCGGTTCAGGCACTGGCCGATGGTGACAGCCTGACGGAAACCATCACGGTTAAGTCTTTCGATAACACCACCCACAATATTGTCATCACGATTAATGGCACCAATGATGCGGCAGTGATTAGTGGTGTTGATACCGCCACTGTCACAGAAGACGACGCTGCTACATTAATGGCTTCCGGTGCGCTGACTGTTTCTGATGTTGATACCGGTGAATCCAGCTTCACCGCAGAAACAGTCACCGGCAGCTACGGTTCACTGACCATTGATGTCAATGGTAACTGGAACTATTCAGCGGACAGCAGCCAGGCAGCGGTTCAGGCACTGGGCGATGGTGACAGCCTGACAGAAACCATCACGGTTAAGTCCTTCGATAACACCACCCACGATATTGTTATCACAATCAATGGCACCAACGATGCGGCTGCAATCAGTGGAGTTGATATAGGCAGTGTGGTTGAAGACCGGGTATTTCAGGACAGCCTGGTCTCTTCCACAGCTGACAAAAATATGATCACTACGGTGGGCGAAACGGTTCAGGTAACGTTGTCCATGAATCAGGCTGTTACCGTCAATACCGATCAGGGTACTCCCTCCGTCTCTATAAACGTCGGAGGAGAAACTCGTCAGGCAGTCTACGTATCAGGAAATAATTCCGACAATCTTGTATTCGAGTACACTGTTCAATCTGAAGATCTTCTTCTTAATGATACTCGTTACACGGGCGCAACAAGCCATACCTCGACAGGCAACTGGGAAAGCGGTGTTGGCGACACGAAGTACTTTGATTTTGACTTTGGGTCAGAAAAAACATTCTCTGAGTTTGCTTTCAGCGGTACGGGAGTCGACGGCAGTGGTGTCATCACACTGAGCGAAGTCCAGTTGATTCTGTCAGACGGAACTGTTGCACCAATAGATTCTGCACTGGTAAGCAGTACCTCTGATTCAGGAATTCTAGGTGCTTATAACCTGGTTGACGGGGTTATTGATGTTAGTGGGGATTATCATGCTACGGACGGCGTGTCAGGTGGACGGTATCTTGATTTAGGTGCAGACGGATCAACCATTACCTTTAGCGAATCCTTAACAGCGATTGGTCTCCGGTTCTACACGGATCTGTCAATTTATTCGATCAGTGATCGTTTCCCTGAGAGCCTTACCGTTGAGCTGAGCCCGACAGTATCCGTTATTGATGACAGCTTTGCACTTAATGGTGCCCAGTTGATGAATTCGGATGGTTCGCTCATCAACCAGTTACGGACAGAAGGTGTACTGGATGTATCCGACACCGACACTGGAGAATCCAGTTTCATCGCAGAAACTGTCACGGGTAATTACGGTTCCCTGATCATCAATGCCAACGGCAGCTGGAGCTATTCACTGGATCATAGCCAGTCAGCGATTCAGGCACTGGGCGATGGTGACAGCCTGATCGACACTATCACCGTACAGTCGGTGGATGGTACTACCAAAGACATCACGGTCAGCATTAACGGCACCAACGATGTTGCGATTATCAGTGGCGCAGATACTGCGTCAATCACAGAAGACGACGCCGCTACCTTAACCGCTTCCGGAAAACTCGATATCACTGATGTCGATACTGGCGAAGCTGCCTTCTCAGCGGAAACACTGACCGGAACTTACGGCGATCTCACCATCGATGCTGACGGTAACTGGAGCTACTCAGCGGATAACACCCAAACCGCGATCCAGGCGCTGGGCGACGGTGACAGCCTGACGGAAACCATCACGGTTAAATCTTTCGATAACACTGCGCACGATATTGTCATTACTATCAACGGCACAAACGATGCGCCGGTTGCCAGTGTGGTTGACCTTGGCAGCACTAACGAAGATACCGGCATCGTTATTACCGAAGCACAGCTGCTTGCTAATGCGATAGATGTTGAAGGCGACACTTTAAGTGTCAACAGTCTTGTACTGGCAGATAGCAGCCATGGTGCCTTAACTGATAATGGTGATGACACCTGGACATTTACACCGGCTGAGCACTTTAACGGCAACGATGTCGCTTTCAATTACAACGTTAATGATGGTACGACAGATGTCGCAAACAGTGCTGTGATTGATGTGACTGCTGTAGCGGATGCCCCGGTGTTCGATGTGTCTACCGATGAAATTCTCATCAGCACCGAGGGCTTTGAATCTCCTGCCCAGGGTAATGGTGGTTGGCATGGGGTCACTGACTCACTGGATGACTGGAGTAGTCATCAGAACGGCTACGAGGTATGGCGAGGTAATGCTGCCCATGAAGGCCAGCAATGGGTGGAACTGGATTATGGTTTAGGTCAGGATGGATTTGACCACACTATTGATACCAGTAACGGTCAGCCCCATGTGTTTGAACTGGCCATTCGTAAGCGCAGTGACTCAGACACTTCCGATGATTCTGTTGATGTTTACTGGAATGGAGAACTGCTGACGACGGTTACACCGGCCAGCAGCGCCTGGGAGGTTCAGCGTATAGAGCTGCCTGCTGTGAACAGTGACTCTGCAATTCTGGCTATTCAGGAACCGTCCGCTGAGAATGATGGATCAGGTACCTGGATTGACTCTCTGAAAGTTCTTCAGGTTGGTATTGAAGTCAGCAGCGACCCGGCTTACGACTACGAAATTACCAGCCTTGAAGATACCGGCATTCCGCTGGATCTTGGCTCGGTAACAAGTGGTGGCACAGAAACCGTCACAGCCAGCCTGGGCGGCATTCCATCGGGCAGCACATTAACAGATGGCACTAACAGCGTCAGCACCGATGGCAGTGATGTCGATGTATCCACCTGGAACCTGTCTGCTCTGTCCCTGACGCCACCGGCCAACAGTCATGACGATTTCACCATCACCCTGAACGCTACGGCGACTGAAGCGAATGGTGACAGTGCGCAAACCAGCGAAACATTAAGGGTTAACCTGCTGTCTGTAAATGATGTTCCGGAAGCAGCCGGTTCTGCGATCAGCCTTGCAGGTACAGAAGACACGGTACTGACCATTACCAAAGACCAGTTGCTGGCAGGAGCCACTGATGCGGACGGTGATACGCTATCGATCAGTGATGTGTCGTACAGTGGTTCCGATGGCACTCTGACGGAAGTGAACGGGATTGCTTTTGGGGATGATACATCCAACCTGATAGAAGTCACTGAGACACTGCAAAGCTTTGATGCGTTCAGTCTTGAGTTTGAATATACGTCAACAGGCAGTCATGAAGAATCATTTGCCTCAATCCTGAGTATGGTAACACCTGTTCAGTTGAATCCATTGATGATAGCCGTGAATCTGGACGGCAGCCTGATGCTCCAGCTAGACGGAAATATAAGGACATTTGCCGGAGTTAACATAAATGATGGCGAACTTCATAACATAAGCCTGACCTGGGACAGCGGCAGTGGTGACGTAAAACTTTTTGACAACCACCAACTGGTTGAAACCCAAACCGTAGCCCCGGGTCAAACCCTTGAGGCTGATGGGGCAATAAGCATTGGTCAGGATCGGGATGTCTACGGGGGAGAATTTGACCCGTCTCAGTCCCTGACCAATGCTGAGCTTGGTTTTGTAACACTGTCGTATGATGCGGTTAGCCAGGCTGATATAGAAGCCGGAGTTCGTGTCGCTGATGCCAGCTCCAGCCTGGCATTGGACATCAGGGCTGAAAATGGTCAGGTTGTGGATACAACCAACAACCACACAGTGACTACCGCAGGAAGTCTCACCAGTCATGATCACTATGAGTTCACACCTGGCAGTAATTTCAACGGTACAGTGGCACTGGATTACACCATCTCCGATGGCACCGATACGACGGCGACACAGGCAACGCTGACGTTCGGTGCGGTCAACGATGCTCCGGAAGTCGTTACCGCTCCTGATAGCCAGTCCGCAGCAGAAGACGCAGTATTCAGCTACACCCTGCCTGCTGAAGCGTTTACAGATGCGGATGGCGATGCTCTTTCATTCTCTGCCACCCTGTCCAGTGGCGACCCATTGCCGGACTGGTTGAGCTTTGATGCTGCCTCCCGCACCTTTAGTGGTACACCAGGGCAACAGGACGTAGGTTCTCTGGCGGTGAATATCACTGTATCCGACGGTGCGGAATCAACAGACATTCTCTGGGCGCTGGATGTTACCGAAGTGAATGAAGCGCCAGAGCTGGCTTCTTACTCCGGGGTTGAAGAAATCATCGCGGCTTACAGCTTTGATGACAGCAACGATAATACGGGCAATGGTCATAGTTTGACTTTGGATGGCAGCGCTAGCCTTACTCCGGGGGCTGGCTATGATGGTTCAGGTACAGCTTTAACAATGAATGGGACGCCTGGAGGAGCCGAAGCTGAAGGGCTGGTTACGGGCGGGGAGATGTCAGTATCGACCTGGGTGAAATATGACAGCTTTGACAAGGCCTGGAGCCGAATTTTCGACTTTGGTGATGGAGCGGGCCGGGGGAACATTATAATGGGTCAGTCGGGAGTCAGCAATGGCTTGTCTTTCCATATCTATGGTGACCAGGGAGGCAGGCAATCAGGCCTTGATATTCCCTATTTCTTCCCGGCGGGAGAGTGGGTGCATGTAACTGCGACCATTGCTGGTGACGGCACTCTGAGTATCTACAAAAATGGTGAATTGGCTGGTCAGGCCGATGGAACTGTACCGTCTGAAAGAGTCCGTGATAATAACTACATAATGAAAAGCAACTGGAATGAAGGTGATTTTAACGGTGCTCTTGACGAGTTCGCTGTTTATGACAAAGCGCTGACCCCAAGCCAGGTTAAAGCCATCTATGACGTCGGCACCATTGAGAACCAGCTGGATGATGCTTTCCTGGTTGCAGAAAACAGTACAGATGGTGTTTCAATTGGTACTGTCAGTGCTGTTGATGAAGAGCAGGACACCCTCACCTACTCCTTAACCAATGATGCCGGTGGGCGATTCACGATCAATAGCAGTACAGGAGAGGTATCTGTGGCTGCTGGTGCCGTGCTGGATCATGAGGCAGATTCGACCCATACGATTACTGTTCAGGTTTCTGATGGAAATCTGACGGACTCCCGTGATTATACGGTCAGGGTCACTGACCAGAACGAAGTACCCACTGCAACGGATAGCACCCTGCTATTAAGTCAGGCTGACAGTTACAGCTTTAAGGGAGAGGATTTCAACTTCAACGATGTGGATGCAGGTGACACGCTGCAATCCGTTACCATTACGACATTGCCTGCAACTGGTTCGTTAATGCTGAGCGGGGTGGCTGTTACCGCTAACCAGGTCATTACTGTGGCAGATGTAGAAAATCTGTCTTACGTAACACCGACAACAGATACCGATGTTAGCAGCAGCTTTAGCTTTACCGTCAGTGATGGCAGCCTCAGCAGTCAGAATCAGACATTCTCCTTGAGTGTGAAAGGTGCATTAACTGACAACTTTACCGGAACAGATCAGTCGGAAATCATTAACGGGACTGGTGGCGCAGATATTATTGAAGCCAGCGGTGGCGATGATACAGTCTATGGCGGACAGGGCGGTGACAGTATTATCGGTGGTTCAGGCAATGACATCCTGATCGGTGGCGACGGTGCTGACAGTTTCATCTGGCACGCCGATGATGCAGGTACTGCGGAAGCGCCAGCTGAAGACACTATTACCGATTTCCATACTGGGCAAGGTGGTGATGTTCTGGATCTGAGTGATGTACTGGTGGATGAAGAGAACCATCAGCTGGATGAATACCTGCACTTTAACTTCGCGGATGGTGATACCACCGTAGAAATAAGCAGTCAGGCCAATGGTGATGTGACCCAGAAGGTGACGCTGAAGGGTGTGGATTTATCGTCGCTGGGTGGCTCGGATTCAGAAATCATCAATAATCTGCTGGACGATGGGAACCTTCAGGTCGATCCGTGATCGACCTGAAATAGCTGTTGGCTGCGGCTATTCAATTAGGACTATTCGTCTTCCAGTACGTGATTAGCCAGATCCAGAACGACGTGGCGAATGTGATGGTCATCCAGCTCATAGAGCATCTGCTTACCTTTTCGGGATGATTTCAGGATGCGTGCTTCTCTGAGCCCACGCAGGTGATGACTGGTAAGAGGTTGAGACATGCCTGCAATTTCAGACAGGCAGCATACAGGCTGGGGACCATCAAGGCAGGCCATGACCAGTTGTAGCCGGCCTTCATCGCCCAGCAGGCGAAACAGTGAAGCAAGTCGGGTCAGGCGTTCTTCAGATAAGCTGGGGATTTCTGTACAACATGTCTGCTGAGTGTCAGTCATAGGTTACGTTTCTAGATTTTACTGATTTCAGAGTTCGCTATGGAGTCTAACTCCTTTGATCAAACAGAAAAAGCGTGTACTCATTTGATTCACAGAGGTGTTGAAATTAGTGCATTTTGCATCTGTTTGAAAGAAAACCAGGTAAAGGCTCTATTAGCTTAATGATCATAGAACACATTTTGTCGGTTATGAATGATGATCAGGTATTGGGTGCTGGATGACGTAAGACGTAAAAAAGAGAAATCAGAAAAAGCAGGCAGCTTTATTATTCTTATTATACCGCTGCGTGACCGAAGCAAGATAATTATTATTGTTATTGGAGACTGTTATTATTTTTTTCACCGATATCTATACAATCAACGTGCCAGTTTTCAGGTGTTAGAACAAAATACAGATAATACGTACTTTCCACTACCATGTTTGATCTATACTTAGCAGAAATTAGCCAGGCGATTTGTTACTCGACGATACAAAAAGTGTAACTTCAGGCTTCGAATGTTACGTCAGCGAAACACTAAAAGGCTTAAGTCGTTTAATGCCGTCATTCAATACTGTCGTTTTGTTTTGAGAACTGATCAACCTGCCTACTGAATAAAGCGTCCATAAACAGCTTATTCCTACTTCTTCCAGCCAATGCGTTGCATTCACGCATGGTATTGCGGAATATCCTGTCTGTTTAATGGATACGGCTACCCATAGTATTCACGCATAACCTCTTTTCAGAACGCGGAAGTGAGTAATTTCGAAATGAGCCGAGCCGAATCCCATAGCATCCATACAGGTTTATCCGGGCGGATGTTGTTAGAGAACCCTCTTCTGAACAAAGGTACAGCTTTCACTCTGGAAGAGCGAAGTGAGCTGGATCTGCACGGTCTTCTACCACCTCGTGTTGAAACACTGGAAGAACAATGTCGTCGAGCTTACAAGTCGTTTTCGATTAAGCCCACTCCGATTCTGAAACATATTTATCTGCGTTCCCTGCAGGATACCAACGAAACCCTGTTTTTTGCCCTGGTGCAGCGTCATCTGGAAGAAATGCTGCCCATTATTTATACGC
Organism: Endozoicomonas euniceicola; assembly: GCF_025562755.1. Classification (GTDB taxonomy): domain Bacteria; phylum Pseudomonadota; class Gammaproteobacteria; order Pseudomonadales; family Endozoicomonadaceae; genus Endozoicomonas_A; species Endozoicomonas_A euniceicola. The sequence goes on along the minus strand of NZ_CP103300.1, from coordinate 2,463,975 downwards.
CGGTCGTCGGGCAGGCTTGTCAGCGTTTCAGCGACCTTTACCGCCGTCCCCGTGGTCTTTACATCTCTTATCCGGAACGCGCCCGTATGGATGCCATGCTGGCAAACTTCAAACGCAACATCGAAGTGATTGTTGTCACCGACGGTGAACGTATTCTTGGCCTGGGTGATCAGGGTGTCGGTGGCATGGGCATCTGTATCGGTAAGCTGTCGCTTTACAGTGCTGTAGGCGGCATTACGCCAAACCAGACACTGCCGATCATGCTTGACTGCGGCACCAGCAACCAGAAGCTGTTGGATGACCCAAACTACCTGGGCTGGAGGCACGGACGAATTGACGACGAGCAGTACTACGAGTTTGTAGACAGCTTTATTAAAGCTCTGAAGCGTCGCTGGCCAAATGCCCTGTTACAGTTTGAAGACTTTGCCATTAACCACGCCACTCCGTTGCTGGAGACCTATCGTGACGAGCTGTGCACCTTTAACGATGATATCCAGGGAACGGCTGGGGTAACAGCAGCAACGTTGCTGGCGGCTGCCAAGACTGCTGGTAAATCCATTGAGGATATGAGCGTTGCATTCCTCGGTGCCGGTTCAGCAGGCTGCGGTATTGCCGAACAGATTGTCCGTCTGATGATGGCGAAAGGACTATCTGAAGAAGAAGCCCGCAAGCGCATCTACATGGTGGACCGTTTTGGTCTGATACACGATGAAATGTCTGACCTGCGCGCATTTCAGCAGAAACTGGCGCAAAAACACGATGCTATTCAACCATGGATGATGGATGGCTCGGTGTCACTGGCTGACGTAGTAAAGCATGCCAAACCAGACGCTATTATTGGTGTTTCCGGACAGCCGGGCCTGTTTACTCAGGAAATCATCGAGCAAATGTCCCGTAACCACGAACAACCTATCGTCTTCCCACTGTCTAACCCGATTAGCCAGATTGAAGCCGTTCCTGAAGACATTATCAAGTGGAGCAGAGGCAAGGCACTGGTTGCTACTGGCAGCCCGTTTGAACCGGTGAGTTTTGAAGGTCGCAGTTATCCGGTAGCCCAGTGCAACAATATTTATATTTTCCCGGGTCTGGGGCTGGGTGCTCTGGCTAACGGCGCACGTCGTATTTCTGATGGCATGCTGGACGTTGCGGTTCAGACTCTGGCACTGTCATCCCCGGCAGTTATTAACCGTGAATCCCCACTGTTGCCTACTCTGGACAGTATTCAGCGGGTAACAGACGACATTGCACTGGCAGTAGCTTTGCAGGCTCAGAAGGAAGAACTGGCTCCGGAAACCGAGCGTACGGAAATTGAACAGCGTATTCGTGAAAAGCGCTGGAGTCCGGAATATCGGCGTATTCGCATGTCTTACTGCTAATGAAGTCTTGTGACTGGGTTGGGCTTTTCGGGTTCGGCTCAGTTTCAACAGGGTGGGATCAGGTGAGATAAAAAGAAAGTAAGTGGATTGGTTTTCATTCCGTTGTAATCAACTCTGCAAACCAATCCACTTAACACCAGCCATTATTATTATTATTTTTATTATTGGCTGATCCACTGCCTTATTATTATTTTTATTGCGGCAATGTTTGCTTTCAGTCATCTACAATCAAACGTTATGCCAATGTCATGACAACGTTGTATAAATTGCCTGAAGCCCAGTTTTTATAGGCTTTTATTATAAATCTCATCTTTCTCCTCGTTCATTGATAGTGGCAGATCGTGTTACCTGTTTCGCTCTTTCGTGTCACTTTGAGGCTTTATGTAGCACTTTAATCATGAAATGCCTGCACCTCACCTTTATAGTGTTTTTCCTGCTCAGTGCCTGCCACAGGTACCCTGTGTCAGAATCACCTGTTTCAGCTACATCGAAGACATTGTTAACATTTACAGAAGATATGTATCGACAGTGTGTAAGGGAAAACGACAGTGGTAAGGCTCCCCTTCCTGCCCTTGCTGATCTTAAATATGGGCAAGCTGATTTAAATGGTGATGGGCGCTTAGAAACACTCGTACTTATGACAGACATCAATTACTGTGGCAGTGGTGGTTGCACTGCTTTTTTATGCAGTGACCAGGGGGGGCAAATTAGTCGAATGACGGTGGCCCGGGAGCCTGTTCTTCTCTCTGATCATACGACCAATGGCTGGAAAGACTTTTATGTCTGGAGCGATGGGTCGCTCAGGCTGATGGCTTATGATGGTAAACGCTATCCGGATAACCCATCAATAGCACCAAAATATGATCAGAGTGTCGGGATCAATAAGGCCGAGCAGCTAGTCAGGAATACGGAGATATTTATTCAGGACGGTTATCAGCTTAAGCGGGTAGAAGAGGTACTCATCTTTCAACCGGCAGATGTTTTTACCTTTTCATTTTTGCACTATGGTGACCCTGACTTTCAATACCTTATCACTGTAAATGTGAGAACGGGACAGATGGAAATATCGACCCGTCCACTCAGGTGAAAGCAGAAAACGATTAACCAGTGCAGTGAACCATGCAGGGCATACATCCCTGCCTGAAACTTTAAATAATAAATACTGACCCAATATACAAAACAGACGGGTTTCGATCTTGGAGTAAAGGGTATGACAACAGATACACACTTTGACTATCTGGTAATAGGTGGCGGCAGCGGCGGCATTGGTACGGCAAACCGCGCTGCCGTGCATGGTGCCAAAGTAGGTCTGATTGAGGCTAAACACCTCGGTGGTACCTGCGTGAATGTTGGCTGTGTTCCTAAAAAAGCCATGTGGTTTGCTGGTCAGATATCCGATGCGGTGAAGTATGGTCCGGATTATGGCTTTGACCTTGATCATGATTCTGTACTAAAAAGCTTCAGCTGGAAAAAACTGGTTGAAAGTCGCGAAGCGTATATCGGTCGTATCCATCAATCCTATGACCGGGTACTGGGCAACAATAAAGTCACGGTTATTAACGGCTATGGTCGTTTTGTTGATGCGAAGACTGTTGAAGTCAATGGTGTGCAGTACACTGCTGACCATATCACTATTGCCACCGGTGGCGAGCCAGCGATTCCGCAAATTCCCGGCGCTGAATACGGTATTGATTCTGATGGCTTCTTTGATTTGATCGACCGCCCTGAACGGGTGGCAGTACTGGGAGCTGGTTATATTGCTGTGGAACTGGCGGGCGTGCTTCATGCGCTGGGTAGCGAAACACATCTGCTGGTTCGCAAGCATAAGCCTCTGCGTAGTTTTGACGACATGCTGTCCGATACACTGGTGGACATCATGGCAGCAGAAGGCCCGGCCCTGCATACGCATTCCGTACCAAAAGAAATCACCAAAGAAAACGACGGTAGCCTGACGGTTTATCTGGAAGATGGTAAAAGCCTGAATGTTGACACCGTCATCTGGGCAGTGGGACGCAAACCTCATACTCACAGCATTAATCTCGAAGCCGCCGGTGTTGAGACCGATCAGCGTGGTTATATTCCTGTGGATAAGTTCCAGAATACCAGTGTACCGGGCATTTATGCGGTGGGTGACAACATTGGCAAGATAGAACTAACGCCTGTTGCCGTAGCGGCTGGTCGTCGCCTGTCTGAGCGACTGTTTAATAACAAGCCGGAAGAACACCTGAATTATGACAATGTAGCGACCGTTGTCTTCAGCCACCCTACCATTGGAACCGTTGGCCTGACTGAAAAAGAAGCCGTTGAGCGTTACGGTGAAGATAATATCAAAGTGTATGGCAGTGGCTTCACTGCGATGTACTCAGCCCTGACCAATCATCGACAGCCCAGCAAAATGAAGCTGGTAACGGCTGGCAGAGAAGAGAAAATTGTGGGTATTCACTGTATCGGACACGGTTCTGATGAAATGCTGCAAGGCTTTGCTGTTGCCTTAAAAATGGGGGCAACTAAGGCAGACTTTGATAATACCGTTGCGATTCATCCAACGTCAGCGGAAGAGTTCGTTACCATGCGGTAGTGAATTTTTTGGAGGGTCATAAGCTTTTTTATGGCTCTCCAGCCAATAACTAACCTCTTGATGCCCGGGTCTGGAACCTGTTTGATAATAGACTGCCCTCTCCAGCTATTTATGAGAAAATCCACACCAGCCTATTTTTAAAGCACGGATCCGCCCCGTGACCCGAGGCATCGACAAGTCAAAACTCACCAAATACTCCGACACTGCCCAGACCGTGCTGAACTCCCTGCTGGAAAAATACGCCGATGAAGGCGTGTTGGAAATCGAAAACAAAAACGTGCTCAAGGTTGCGCCGTTCAACGAGATCGGTCGTCCCATTGAGATCGTTAAAAAAGGCTTTGGCAAGCCCGCTGATTACGAAAAAGCCATCAGCGAACTTGAAGCCGAAATTTACTGAACCGCCTGAACTATTTTATAAACCACAGAGATCACAGAGCTCACAAAGAAAAACTTTGTGGCCTTTGTGATCTCTGTGGTTAAACCGACTTAAAGAGAACGCCATGTCCATCAGTTCCGTAATCAAATCCATTCAGGACATCATGCGTAAAGACGCCGGTGTCGATGGCGATGCCCAGCGACTGGGGCAGATGTCCTGGCTGCTGTTTCTGAAAGTATTCGATGCCCAGGAAGAAGAACTGGAATTTGAGCTTGACGACTACCGTCTGCCAATTCCCGAGCAATACCTGTGGCGCAACTGGGCGGCAGACAACCAGGGCATGACCGGCGATGAACTGCTGGAATTTATTAATACCGACCTGTTTCCAAGGCTGAAAAACCTGACCGCCCCCATTCACACCAATCCCCGTGGTTTTGTGGTGAAAGAAGCCTTCAGCGATGCCTTCAACTACATGAAAAAACGGCACCCTGCTGCGACAGGTGATTAACAAGCTGAACGAGGTGGACTTTACCGACTCCAAAGAACGACACCTGTTTGGCGATATCTACGAACAGATTCTCCGTGACCTGCAAAGCGCCGGTAACGCCGGTGAATTCTATACGCCCCGAGCCGTCACCCGCTTTATGGTGAACCGCATCAACCCGCAGCTGGGCGAAAGCATTATGGACCCGGCCTGTGGCACAGGGGTTTTTCTCGCCTGTTCCGTAGACCACCTGAAAGAGCAGGTAAAAACCACCGAAGACCATCGGGCGCTGCAACAGCAAATTCACGGCGTCGAAAAAAAGCAGCTGCCACACTTGCTCTGCACCACCAATATGCTGCTGCACGGTATTGAAGTGCCGTTACAGATCAAACACGGCAACACCCTCAACAAGCCCCTGAGCAGCTGGGATGAAGAAATTGATGTAATTGTCACCAACCCTCCCTTTGGCGGCACCGAGGAAGACGGCATTGAGAAAAACTTTCCGGCAGAGCTGCAAACCCGTGAAACGGCGGATTTGTTCCTGCAACTGATTATCGAGATATTATCTGGCTCTTCTTCAGAAAAGAAAGGGGGTCGTGCAGCCGTGGTACTGCCCGATGGCACCCTGTTTGGCGAAGGCGTAAAAACCAAGATCAAAAAACTGCTTACCGAAGAATGCAACCTGCACACCGTTGTGCGCCTGCCCAACGGCGTGTTTAACCCATACACCGGCATTAAAACCAATATCCTGTTCTTCACCCGACATTTTCCTGAGATCTGCTATTTAACAGATAAGCCAATATTGGGAAGCCCCCCTTATGCCTCCTGTTCAATATCGCTCTCAGGTCATGGATCACCTCGGTCTGGTGGCTGGAATGTGCAAAGAGCTGGGAATTGTCGAGCACATCGATAAACGAGCCCCCAAGCTATCTGACGAATGGAACATTTCCCACGGTGAAGCCGTGATAGCTATGATAATCAACGGTCTTGGCTTCACAGGACAGTCTCTCCATATGTTCCCTCAGTTCTTCGCCAATAAACCCCTCGACAAACTAATCAGGGGCGGGATTGAACCCGAACACATAAACGACAAAGTACTGGGAAGGGCGCTGGACGTACTTTTTGATCTGGATGTTAGTAAAGTCCATTTCGAGCTGGCTATCAAGGTGGCGAAGCACCTCAAATTACCGTGCGACGCACTGAACCTCGATGGTACAGGGTTTCACGTCGATGGTCGTTATAATTGTGATGACGAAGTGAGCGATGAAGACCTTAATTGTATCCGGCTTTGCAAGGGCTACAGTCGAGACCATCGCCCGGACTTGAATCAGGCCATATTACTTCTGCTAACCGAGAATCGTGCAGGCATTCCACTGTTTATGAAAGCAGCCAGTGGCAATGTGACGGATAAAACCAGTTTCAAACAAGTGGTGAACCAGCACATAAAGAGCTTTAAAGCGGCTCTGAATGCCCGTTATTTCGTCGGTGATGCCGCAATGTACGTGGCAGGAACCCTTCAGGAACTCAGCCATCAGGAGCAGTTGTTTGTTTCCCGAGTCCCTCTCAATATCGGTGATGCTAAAAAACTGGTACGTAGCGCACCATCGCGCTCCATGAATGCGGTGGATGGATTTGACCATTACGAAGCGGTGGAGACATTGTCTGAGTATGCCGGTGTCGTACAACGCTGGGTTCTGTTTCGAAACAAGCAGAGCCAGAAAGCGGAACAGAAGACACTGACCCGGCGTATGCAGAAAAAATCCCTGACAGAATCCGAGGCTCTGGTAAAGCTGGGCAAAAAGTCGTTCCGGTGTGAAGCCGACGCCATGGAAGCCTTCAGGCAATGGCAAAAGAATTCCAAACTTTGTCAGGCTGAACCTAAGGTCATTAGCAAGCCTTGTTACAATACCAAAGGTCGCCCTGCTGACGGGATGCCTCCTGACCACTATGAATATTTCGTGACAGGTTGCTGCTCAGTAGCTGTGGAGAGACGCCGGGATGCTGAGGCGTCACTGGGTTGCTTTATACTGGGCACCAACGACATGGATACAGACCGGCTGGATACGACTGAACTGCTAAAGACGTATAAATCCCAACAGCAGGTTGAAAGAGGCTTTCGTTTCCTGAAAAGCCCGGATTTCCTAGTGTCATCACTTTATCTCAAGAAGCCGGAACGTATTGAAGCGCTGCTAATGGTGATGACTCTCTGCCTGATGGTCTATGCTGCTATCCAACATCGAATTCGTTATGAGCTGAAAAGACAGAGTCGAACGTTCCCGGACATGAAAAAGAAACCGGCGAAGAACCCCACGGGCAGGTGGATTTTCTGCTGCTTCGAGGGTATTCATGTGTGGACGATCAATGGGACGGAGAAGCATGTAGTCGGCATCTCGGAAAGTCAGTCGACGATCATTTTTATACTGGGTCAAACGTACCAATCAATTTATTCCTGATTGGGGTGGTGAATGTCGGCTTCACCAAAGGGCAGCCCACAAAAGATATCTGGTTCTACGAGCACCCTTATCCGGAAGGTGTGAAGAACTACAGCAAAACCAAACCCATGAAGTTTGAGGAATTCAAACAGGAAATGGCCTGGTGGGGCGATGAAGCCGACGGTTTTGCCGCACGGGAAGAAAACGAGCACGCCTGGAAAGTCAGCATTGATGAAGTGATTGAGCGCAACTTCAATCTGGATATCAAGAACCCCCACGAAGGCGAAGTGATCAGCCATGATCCGGAAGAACTGCTGGCACAATATGCCGAGCAGCAAAGCCATATCGCCGGACTACAGGAGCAATTAAAGGCTATTCTGGGGCAGGCCTTAATTCGCAAGCAGGAATAACAAACGATGACAGAACAGCCAAGCCAGAGAGACATTCGAATCTACACCGGGGAAAGTGGTGACATTAATGTTTTGCTGGAACAAGAGAGCATCTGGCTCACCCAGCGTCAGCTCTCTGATCTGCTTGAAACCAGTACTGACAATATCAGTTTGCACCTCAAAAACATCTATCAAGAGAGGGAGTTAGGGGCGCAGCATTCAATGTCTTACCGGGCTTTTGGCGGTTGGCTATTAGCTGCTCAGACAGCCAACCACCAAAAGCTAATAGCCAACAGCGGTATATTCTAACCTTCCGTTCCCCTTAGCAAAATCGTCGTAAACCCTCGCCCAATGCGGGCGGGGATATAAGACGGGAAGGCGCAGAGCCTTCCGCCATCAATCTGGTGTACTCTGGCTATTAACGTAGTCCTTCAGAGTCTCGATAGTTGCACCGCCAGCACTGCAAGCAAAGTAAGACCTTGACCACATTAAGCCTGCTTTGCTCTGAGCAGTAAGGTGGGTATTCAGCATTCGCAACCGTCTTGATGATGTTGATTTGAGATTATTTACCATGACACTGATAGCCAGTTTTGGTGGGTAGGCCACCAACAGGTGTACGTGATCTTTTTCGCCATCCATTTCAAGTAACTGGCATTCCAGTTTTTCACATGCACTCTCGAACGACTCCCGTAACTGCTTGATCATATAGCCATCAAAAAGCTTTCGCCTGTACTTTGTCGTGAACACCAAATGAACAACCAGCTTGGTAACGCTATGTCGTTTGCGAAGATACCCTTTAAGCAAATCTTTGTTGTGTGCGCTCACTTGAAAACCTCTTTCAAATACCTATAATATAAACTTTATATTAATGAGCACTGAAATAACGTTCCATGCTGAGAGCCACCAAAGTACGAATCTATCCAACATCAGAGCAGGCGGAATTTCTCGACCGTCAGTTTGATGCTGTGCGGTTCGTATGGAACAAGGCCCTGGCTATTAAGGTTCATTATTACAAGGTTCGTGGGCAGAGCCTTTCTCCCAAAAAACACCTGAAGCCCTTGCTGGCAAAAGCCAAGAAAAGCCGAAAGTACTCATGGCTGAAAAACGCTGACTCTATTGCACTGCAACAGGCCACTATCAATCTGGATACGGCCTTTCAAAACTTTTTCAATCCCAAATTGCAGGCAAGATTTCCTCGCTTCAAGAAAAAGCATGGCAAGCAAAGTAGCTACCATTGTACGTCTGTCTCTGTGGGCGATAACGGGATAAAAATCCCCAAGTGCAAGCCCATAAGGGCTAAAGTGCATCGTGAAATAGTGGGTAAGGTGAAGTCTATCACCCTGAGCAGAACGCTAACCGGCAAGTATTTTGCCTCCATATTGGCTGATGATACCCAGGAACAACCAAAACAGATTGATAATCTTGAAGCTAATCAGGTTGTCGGTGTTGATATGGGGATTACTGATCTGGCTATCACCAGTACCGGCCATAAGACTGGCAATCCTCGCTTTCTGAAAAAAGCACAACGTAACCTGAAAAGAAAACAACAGGCTCTATCTCGCTGCAAGAAAGGCTCAAAAGGTAGGCACAAAGCCCGTTTATTGGTGGCAAAGGCGCATGAGCGTGTAGCCTTTGCCCGTAATGATTTTCAGCATAAGCTATCAAAACAACTCATCGACGAAAACCAAGCGGTGATTGTGGAGACACTGAAAGTTAAAAACATGCTCAAGAACAAGCGTCTTGCTCGTTCTATTGCTGATGCTGGCTGGCACTCACTGATAACCAAACTCGAATACAAGGCAAAGCAGGAAGGTAAACATCTGGTGAAGATAGACCAGTGGTTTGCATCCTCTAAAACTTGCTCAGTCTGCGATTTGAAACAGGAAAAAATGCCATTGAGAATCCGATCATGGGAGTGTAGCTGTGGTGCTATCCATGACCGGGATATTAATGCAGCTCGCAATATCAAGAAGCAAGGCATATTGAAATTAAAGGCGGAAGGACTGTCCGTTTCTGCTGATGGAGGCTTGCGTAAATCCGGCAGACTGTCGGTTGCTGCCTAAGAAATCAGAAGCCTCACCCGATAGGGTGGGGAGCAGTCACAAGACGCAAACCACTGGTTTATCTTCACCAGATGTTTTCCTGCCTGCTTCGCTTTGTAGTCCAGCTTGGTTATGAGGGAATGCCAGCCTGCATCGGCAATGGATCGGGCAAGGCAATGATTCTTGAGCATGTTTTTTACTTTCAGCGTTTCCACAATCACCGCTTGGTTTTCGTCAATGAGTTGTTTGGAAAGTTTGTGCTGGAAGTCATTACGGGCAAAGGCTACACGCTCATGCGCCTTTGCTACGAGTAGTCGGGCTTTGGCTCTGCCTTTAGAGCCTTTCTTGCATCGGGAAAGTTTCTTCTGCTTACGCTTCAGGTTGCGCTGTGCATTTTTTATGAATCGGGGATTGCCAGTTTTAACGCCATTGCTGGTAATGACAATATCCGTTAAGCCAACATCAACACCCGTCACATGATTTTCGTGAATGTCTGTAACTGGTTTTACTTCAGCCTTGCCATCTTCAGCCAGAACTGACGCATAATACTTGCCCGTTGGTGTCATGGTTAACGTGATGGACTTGATGTTGTCAGTTATTTCCCTGTGAACCCTTGCTTTGATGGGTTTGCAGTTCTGGAAAGCCTTGTCCAAATTGATGACAGACTGCTGCAAGGCCATGGAGTCAGCCTCTTTCAGCCATGAGTATTTTCGGCTTTTTTTGGCTTTCGACAGTAATGGCTTCAGGTCTTTCTTTGGTGAAAGATTTTGCTCTCGTATCTTGTAATAGTGAGTCTTGATTGCCAGGGCTTTGTTCCAGACCATACGCACAGCACCAAACTGGCGGTTTAAAAATTCCGCCTGGTCTGGTGTTGGATAAATGCGTATCTTGGTGGCTTTAAGCATTGGTGTATATCTGTTATACATCGATATTTAAGCAGTAATCAGCACGATGGCAGGTTGGTGTATTTTGTCAATACGAAAAGGTAGGCATTGTGCTTTTGAGCTTCATGCTCATCTGGTTTTTTCCACCAAATACAGGGGCAAGGTGTTTAACGACAAACATCTTGAAACACTGGAAGGCATATTCCGGCATGTGTGTAACGAGTTTGAGGTAGAGTTGGTCGAGTTCAATGGGGAAATGGATCACATTCACATACTTGTTCACTATCCGCCAAAGGTGCAACTATCAAAGCTGGTGAACAGTCTCAAAGGGGTTAGCAGTCGAAAAATGAAGCTCTATCATCCTGAACTGGTAAAGCCTGCGTATTTGAAAAACGCTTTGTGGGCAAGGTCATACTTTGCCGGAAGTTGCGGGGGTGCAAGCATTGATGTGCTTAAAACCTACATTGAAAATCAAGCCAGACCTGATTAGGAGCCCTTGCGGACTCCCGCCTTACATCCCCTGCCTAGAAGTCAGGGGGCTCACGGCGAAAATGCTGAAGATAAAGCTCAGCTGGTAAAAGAAAAGAAAATCAAGAAACCCAAAAAGCTATCGGAAATTTCAGAGGCTAAAAAGCCTTTTAACTTACCTGCTGGGTGGGTCTGGGCAAGACTTGGCGATACTGGGCTAGGAGCTACAGGTAAAACTCCTAGGAGCCTGACCGAGAATAGGATTTATCTGATATAATAGCGTTCAAAACGCAGCCCTGATGAAGCCTGATGTCGCCACCACCAAAATTCAAGGATAGCCCTGTTGAGTTCGACCAGCACCTGCTGTTTCCAACCAACATCTTTGATCTTCTTCCCCAAGATCATGACTGCTACATCTATGAGACCATCTTCCAGAACATTGATACCTCGGAAGTTGAAAAGCAGTACCATCACCTTGGACAGCATGCCTACCCACCCAAGCTGATCGTAGGTATCCTGATCTACGCCTACAGTCATGGTGTATTCAGCTCCCGTGAAATAGAAAAACGGTGTCGGCAGGACTTGGCATTCATGTACATCTCTCAGATGAATTGCCCAAACTTTCGGGTCCTGGGGGACTTCCGCAAAAACAACCTGTCGTTTTTTCATGACTGTTTCAAACAGTCCGTCAAGCTGGCGATGGAGCTGAAACTGGCATCGCTTGGGCATATCAGCCTGGATGGTTCGAAATTCAAAGCCAACAGTTCAAAGCATAAGGCCATGAGCTACGGCCGGCTTAAAGCCAAAGAGGCAGAACTCAGCGCTGAGGTTGATGAACTGATCAAAAAAGCCAGCCAGTGCGATCAGGAAGAAGACGACGCCTACAAAGAAACCAATGGCTACAGTATTCCTGAAGACCTCCTGTTTAAAGAAGAACGGCTGAAGAAAATTAAGGCTGCTAAAAAAGCACTGGAAGAGCGTGAGAAAGCCCTCAATCCGGACGAGCCAATAGACGACAAGAAACAGATTAGCTTTGCAGACCATGATGCCCGGATGATGAGCAAGAAGGGGTACTGCGAATACAGCTACAATGCCCAAATTAATGTAGATGCGGATCACCAGATCATTGTCGGCCAACACATCAGTCAACGCGCCAACGACATACAGGAAGTAGAACCGGCTCTTCAGGCTTTGTCAGAATCTACCGATGGCGCGGCTGTGGATAAATGGAGTATGGACAACGGCTATTTTTCAGGGCCAAATCTGCACACCTTGGATAAACATGGAATAGACGGTTATATCGCTACTGACAAGGAAGAAAAACCGGCTGTTACGGACCTTGAAAATACTGATCGAAAATTTGTCAAAGCGGATTTTACATACAATATTGAAGCTGACGTCTTCATCTGTCCGGCTGGGGAAAAATTGGTTACCAATCCAGCCAGTAAAGCTAAGAGGAAAGGCTACCGGGCAAACAAGGAAGTATGCCGAGAGTGCGCTTACCGCTCCAGATGCAGTGGCTCCAAGAAAAGTGCAGGCAAGGTAATTCGCACAGACAAGTTTGAAACTGCACGACAAGCCATGAATAAAAAAATGGAAACAAGCGAAGCGAAAGCGGTATACGAACGTCGCAAAGTAATAGCGGAACCACCGTTTGGTCAGATAAAAAACTCTGGATTCAGGAGTTTCAGTCTGCGCGGGAAAGAGAAAGTGGAAGCAGAGTTTTCACTGGTATGCACAGTGCATAATTTCAAAAAAATCGTGAAGAAAGCTTCAACGGGGTCACTCCGTCTTGAGGATTTAAAAAAGGTTAAAAAAGCGGCATAAAGGCAAAGAAAAGCTGTAAATTTGCAAAAATGAGCAAATCAACCTCAAAAAGTGGTTGTTTTTTGCTCATTTTGAATTTTGCGAAACCTTTAGGAGGACTGCCTAAGCTATTCTCGGTCAGGCTCCTAGTACAAAGCAGCCTGATTTTTTTGGCGGAAATATTCCGTTTATTGGGCCGGGGCAAATAACACCCTCGGGTGACATTTTAGAGCCAGAGAAAACTCTTAGTCCTGAGGGGTTATCGTATAGCACTGAAGCTATTGCAGGCGATATTTTGATGGTTTGTATCGGCGGTTCTATCGGAAAGGCTGTGATTGCAAATAGGCAGATTGGGTTTAATCAACAAACCTGAATTCAAGTAATAAGTGCATAACCCATTAACTTTCTCACATTGACTCCCCTTAGGTGTTCATTTTGACTGGAATATGCCCCCTCGTTAACTGCCCTGCCATCAACCGATAAACTTCGGGGGGGGAGTAGTAAGACTTACTGTCAGTTCGGTTATCCAGCCTGACAAACCTCAAGCTTTGCTTGACTAACCCGATGTGAATTACTATTGTTCAGTTAGCTCATCCACCATGCTGTGGAAGGAGTAACGAAGGCGTCACAATAGTCAATTGCGGCGCCTTTTGTCTTTTTAGACCTTCTGAATTCCCTGATCTTGCCAGTATTTCTGGTACTCTTTTTGGAGTTTTCTCCTTTTGTGCTCTCTATCGATGCAATATGCTGTCCAAGGCAAGATGTAACTGCCCCGATCTGCCAGGACGACCAGATAGTCAAGCTCTTCCAGCCAAAGCAAAACTCTTGTTTCATTCCTTCTGCGCTGATTTCGTCAAACCTTAATGACACCATCACCAGAATGCTCAATGACAGGAGCTGGCCAGCGAATCCTTTCCATCCGGAGAAGATCTGGAGTTCGCTCTTCCTCCACGCTGCCTTCAGAGATCATGTGCCAAAAAGTGGCTGGACTTCAGGATGCCGTTTTAACCCAAGCATACGACCTTCAAAAATGGGTTTCCGCTGGACAAAATCTTCCATAAATATCTGATAAACAGCACTGAAAAAGTCATCCCATGAACCGCTATAGTCTTCGAGCCTAATAAGAGGAGGCAACCAGTCTGGTTCTGAATTGTCAGGCATTAGCTCCCCCCACAGGTGTCCACTTCAGCAAATTGCATTTATTCTCTTTCAGCAGTGTTGACCGGGTCAGGCTGTATCTGGAGCGTTGCCGCATTCGTTCGACCATCTCCACCTGCCTTTTCGCTGTGCTATTGAACTCTCCTCTGTTTGCATACATCCGTCATTCAGCACTTAATCTGAGAATTTCCTAAAACCATCTAAAATGTAAAAAATTTTCAGACTGAGCATATGCCATGCAACCTCATCAATTTCACATTCAACGCATCGACCATACTGGGTTGGTGGCCGGTATGTGCAAAGAGCTCGGGATCGCTAACCTTCTGGATTCTCTGGTTCCCAACCAATCTGAAACCAGAAAGATTTCCTTCGGAGAAACCGTTGTCTCAATGCTGCTTAACGGACTGGGCTTCACTGCTCGCACACTCCACATGTTCCCTGAGTTTCACGCCGACAAGCCACTGGATAAACTTATTCGACCGGGTATAGAGCCGGAACATATCAACGAAAGTGTACTCGGCAGAGCCTTGGATCAAATTTTTGAACTGGGTGTAAGTGAGGTCTATTTATCACTGGCTGTCAAGGCCGTTAATGTATTGAAACTGCCGTGTAATGCTCTGAATCTTGATTCAACCAGCTTTCATGTGGACGGTCGTTATAACAGTGAGTCTGAAGTCGATGAAGAAGACCTGAACTGCATTAAAATCTGTCGTGGATACAGCAGAGATCACCGACCTGAATTAAATCAGGCGATACTGCTCCTAATGACTGAAAATCAGGCGGGTATTCCCGTATTCATGGCCGCATCCAGTGGCAATATAAACGACAACACTAATTTTAAAAAAGTCATCAGCAAGCATTTGAAATGCTACAAAGAGGCGCTGAATAATCGTTACCTGATCGGCGATGCTGCACTTTACACAACAGACAATGTACGTATATTACATCAGCAAGAGCAACAGTTTATCACCCGGGTTCCGGCTAAAATAAAAGCCGCAAGAGAGCTTGTGGACAGTGTCGCTTCTTGTGCGATGACACCGGTTGAAGGTGCCGAAGGTTATGAGAGCTGCGAAGTACTGTCCGACTATGCGGATGTATCTCAACGGTGGGTTCTGATTCGCAGTGAACAGGCTCGGAAAAGCGAACAGAAAACACTGCTCAAAAAACTGTTGAAAAAGTCAGAAAAAGAAGCGGAAGCACTGACCAGCAAGCTGGCGAAGAAACCGTTCAAGTGTGAAACGGACGCATTGCGTGCGTTCAATGAGTGGCAATCAAAAAGCAATTATTGTCAGGCAGAACCTGTAATTACGACAAAACCATGCTATACCAAAGCGGGACGTCCGGAGAAAGACAGCAAACCAGATAGCGTGGAGTATTATGTCAGCGGTCATCCTTGGGTATCTGTTGACTGTCGTGAAGTAGCAGAGGCCTCTCTGGGGTGCTTTGTGTTGGCAACAAACAATCTGGACAAGAGCCAGCTAAGTTCAGCAGAAGTGTTGAGCACTTATAAATCACAGCAGTCGGTGGAGCGTGGATTTCGGTTTCTGAAAAGCCCTGAATTTCTGGTCTCCTCGCTGTTTTTAAAGAAGCCGGAACGTATAGAAGCGTTGCTTATGGTGATGACGCTTTGTCTGTTAGTCTACGCAGCGATACAGCATCGAATCAGGCATGAATTAAAGCGTCAGAGTAGGTTCTTTCCGGATATGAAGCGAAAGCCCTATCAGAATCCGACTGCACGCTGGGTATTTTTTTGCTTTCAGGGAATTAATGTTTTATTAGTCGATGGTCATGAAAAACATGTCGTTGGCTTGCAGGAGAGGCAATTAACCATCATTTCAATTCTTGGCCGATCGTACCAAGAGATTTATTCCTGATATAGGTGCTGAATGACGGATACATCACAGCTCCAATCAATAAATCTGCCAGTTGCATATGATCAACGTGCTTTGACTCAACCAGCTGAACTCTCTGGACTACATGCTGGGAGAAGTCATAGAGGTTATTGCAAAGAGCATCATGCAATTTACGAACCTTATTGCCACCCTGGGTATCCTTGATATCCAGACAAATTCGGTAATGAGCCTGAGTATCAAAGATAGCCTTGAGCATGGTGAAATACATTTTGTAATACCATGTATCGTGATCCTGCCCAAACCGGGCATGATTTAATGCGCTTTTATCAGCAATAACTCCTCGAAAGTGCAAGTCATCGTCATCAAAGAAATAGTCCAGAATATCGAGATAAAAAGGTAGTTTTGCTGGTGAAACACTGGTCCATTTAATTTCCATCTGAGGCGAGAGACCATGTTTCTGTCGAATTTCCCTCAGTCTGCGAGCTGCTTCCCTGCGCTTGCTGACTGGGCACCAGATAGCACCCAGCACCATAAAAGGCTGCCTGTCGTTTTCGAGGTGACAAGATTCGTCGCAATAGACGTTATAGAGTTCGCTCAAAAAAGTACTCCTGCTGTTTACCATGATGATCTGTTGTCACAAAAGCTCTCCCCCCCCCAGCGAACGACTGCTTAAATAAAAAACGTCATCATTGCCTGAGTGAAGCTCCAGTTTGACAATGTTTTGTTCCAGTAGTTCATGATTCGAATCAGAACTCTGAAAGAAACAAAGCTTCCTGAGTTTATGAACACTAATATGGTCACACCTATTTTCCGTGAAACACAGATTGTTTCACATCTATAACAGCAATGTGGACAGGCTAACGTTAACGGCACAATCATGAAAAATATGGTTATAGCGATTGCCCCAGAAGCTGAGATACCAAGAATTATGAGCAAAGCTGGTCAGCTTAGGGGCGCAGCATTCAATAACTTACCGGGCTGTTGGCTTTTGGCTATTAGCTGCTCATACAGCCAACAGCCAACAGCGGTATATTATGTTCTGCTGCTTCCCTTATGGCTATCTGCAACCAACTCAAAACCCACCTCCAACAAGCCCAACAAACCCGCTTGCATCTGGCCGATGCTATGGTTGAACAAGCTTTAACTTAAAATCCGGAGTATGACAGTGTTTTTAGACTACCCTCTTATCAAGCCTTTTACCAAACTTGAACCAAACTACTTTCCCGGCGAAGAACTCAGAAAAATCATAGCTCATCAGGAAGAAGCAGTGCCCCTGCTGTTGGAAGCCATCAGGGATTTTGCAGAAAACCCGGAAGGTTACAGTGAAGAAGACGGTAATTGCCTCCATATGGTGGCTCTTGCTTTGCTGGCGCAATGTCGTGAGGCAGCACTATTCCCGGTTATACAGGATATTTCTGACCGCTTTGATCCTGATAACTGGGGCGAAGAGACGGCTTATGAAGAACTCATTTGTTGCATGCCGGAAGACGCAATGGCAAGAGTTATTGCCTCAGTGTTGGCCAATGATATCGACAAACTGAAAGCCATTATCGTTGATCATGGTCAGGATATAGAGCTTCGCTGCCGGGCACTGGAAGCGTTGAAGAGCTGTTATTTCGAAGGTGATATAGAGCGGAGAGACCTGACCGGTTTTCTCTCGAACGTGTTTGAGACGTTTGCATTACAGCATGACTCACGCGACTTCTGCCCTCTCTGGATGGTTTTGTATGATCTCTGGTAACTTTTCTACAAACCGCTTCAAAATTAGCAATTAAGACACCGCTTTTCCCTATTGTTGCCTCCAATTGTTATACCTTTGGCGGATCATGATTGCGCATTTCACAAAGCCGCTCCTCACTCATTAACCAGGGCAGATAAGGAGTGAGATCATTAGGTGGCTTCCTGCCATTTATGGCACAAGCCTCAAGATAGGCACCCAGCCAGATTTTTGGATTAATATCCCAAAGCTTTAGCGTCATAAAAACGCTGAATAGAAAAGCGGCTATATCAGCACTCCATACGCTGCCAGAGCCGTAGTAATTCTTCCTGCCAACGACACCTGTGCGCAGTGCTTGCTCTGCAGCGTTGTTATCCATGGGGATACCGGGATCAGTGACAAAGCGGGTCAATCCTTCCCAGTGATTCTGTAGACTTTCGAGCACTTTTTTCGCTCTGACTCGCAGTTTAGGACGATTAAGTTCCTGAACCCTCTGGATTGCCATCTGCTCTACCTGATGTTCAAGCCGTAACTGCTGTGTTGCTAGCTGCTCTGGTTCATCAAGCACTTCAAGTCGCTGACTATTAAGATGATATAAACGACCAATCCTGTTCACCCAGGTGGCGCTCCATTTCTCCAACTCCGGATCACCTCGTTGAGCGTCAATAAAATCCCGCCTGACGTGAGCCCAGCAGAAAGCTAAATTAATAGACACCGCATCATTCGCAAGCTTTTTGTACGCTGAGTATCGGTCACACACCAGCGTTCCAGCCCCGTCACCAATGATCGACTCTGGTACGACAGCCGCACGGGTGTCAGCAATGCTGAAATAAACCGCCTGATCACAGAGAAATACCCAAAGCCAATGTTTGTGAGAACCTGTGGTCTCATGTGCCCAGCTGATCCACCGGGTTTCATCAGCATGCCACTGATCGCTACTGGCGACGAATTCCCGAGTAGCTTCGGCAACCGGCTCAAAAAAGGGCGTTATAGCTTCCAGGCCAAAGGAGATGGTCGCCTGCGACAGTTCCAGTCCCTGAGTCTTATAAGACTCAAGTTGCCTGTTTATGGGGATGCCGTATGCGTACTTATTCAGCAACAGCTCCACCCAGACAGAAATACCAAGCTTTCCTTTGTTGATGAGTCTTGGTGGAGGTGGTGGAGTAGTAATATTGGGCGTTTCAGGGCACTGGCAAGTTTTTTGGTAATGCCTTCGGTGATAACGACGAACGTGAGCCTTAACTTCAACTTCAATTACGTCGCAGCTGTCGTCATTGAAAAAAGACTTGAATGGCCGGTGACAGACTGTACAACACTGTTTGTCCACTGGTAAGTCTACAGACTCATGAACCACTGGCAGGTTGTTGTGAAGATGGCGACCAGAGCCGGGGACTCCGGGCTGGTGACCTCGTTTTCGATTTGAAGGTGGCCGGGTAGTATTGCCACTTTTCTTTGAAGAAGAACTGGTCTTCTCTGATTTACGACCGAAAAGCAAGTGCTTCATGTGTGCCAGTTCTGATTTCAGATCAGCGACCTGGGTGTTCAACCCAGCCATTTCGGCTTTATGCTGAGCGATAAGAGAGGCATTTTTAGCCAATACTTTTTTCTCTCGGCCACAGGCCGCCTTCCACATGGCATGCCAGAGGTTGGCCTGCTGTTTTAGCTGGATGTGTTCCTGCTTGGTGAGGATGACCTGCGAGGTAGCAAAGGGGGCAGGCAGTAATGCAGGTGTTGTGCCTGATCCTGAAACATGAGCATTTTGCATACTCTAAAAGTAGACGACTTTGAGCTTATGTTTAGTGGTTTGTAGAAAAGTTACGATCTCTGCTTAGAGATTCATCCGCAGGAAATGCTGGATGATATCCTCCGTGCCAGTGAGGCGGGCTTTATAGGTGAGATGATTAATCTCCGATCTTTCGAGAGGGCAAAGGAATATTGTGAGGGAACACCTGAACAGTGGTTCAGTGCCAATCGTGAAAGACTTGTTAAGGAGTTTGGCTATATTCGTGAAGCCGATAAAGAACTCGAAGCATGGGGGATGAATCAGGTTTTTGAATTTGATCCGGACGAACTGGATGAAATAACCGCTATGATTGAAGAAAAATCACGCCAGAGAGCTGCGCAAAATCAGGCTATTGGTAATATATATAACCAGATTTTCCACGAAAGCTCAGATACGCCTTTTATCCGTGAAGGTACCAAAACAGGCCGAAACGCCCCCTGCCCCTGTGGTAGCGGCAAGAAGTATAAAAAATGCTGCGGCAGGTAGATGCTACCAGAAAGAATACCGCTGATATGACTAACAAGAACAAATCCAAAACCCTGCCATCGCTCACTGCTGTAGAAAACAGCTGTTTGGTGATATTCGTCACCTGATTGATAACGCACGGAAGCACTACTCGATTACCACTTTCCCTGAAAATCGCATACTATGAGCGCTCCAGTGAAGATATTAGACGTTGGTCTAATATCTCAGCCGTCATTCACGGAAGAAACACGGCAAATAAAAAAAGAGTCATGGTATATACACCAGAAGCGTACTGAGAGCTGGCATGTTGGTTGAGCAGTCATGTTGGCTGAATCCTGCTTTCCAGTTGCGGTATAAACGACATTAGTCATTCGATCACACGTCCTGATCAAGTCTTTGATAATAAACAGGTGACTGATATGCGAATAGGGATTCCTGAAGAGGTTCAGGATAATGAAAACCGGGTAGCGGCAACGCCCGACACCGTCAAGAAGTTAATCAAGCTCGGTTACGACATCGTTATTGAAAGCGGGGCTGGCAGTAAAGCCAGTTTTGACGATACGGCTTATACAGAAGCTGGCGCTGAAGTTGCGGAACGTAGCCTGGTCTGGGCTGCCGATATCGTTATGAAGGTGAATGCACCGACGGTCGACGAAATCGCTCTGCTGAAAGATGGCGCTACTCTCGCCAGCTTTATCTGGCCCGGCCAGAATGAAGAATTGATGCAACAGCTCAGCCAGCGCAACATCAATGTGCTGGCTCTGGACAGCGTACCCCGCCTGTCACGTTCCCAGTCTCTTGATGCCCTCAGCTCCATGGCTAATATTGCTGGCTATCGGGCGGTGGTTGAGGCCTCCCATCATTTTGGTCGTTTCTTTAATGGTCAGATCACCGCAGCCGGTAAAATTCCCCCTGCGAAAGTTCTGGTTATCGGTGCCGGTGTTTCTGGTCTGGCAGCTCTGGGGGCTGCTGGTAGCATGGGTGCCGTTGTTCGTGCTTTCGATACGCGCCCCGAGGTTAAGGAGCAGGTTGAAAGCATGGGGGCCGAATTCCTTGAACTTGACTATGAAGAAGAGCAGGATTCTTCTGACGGTTATGCAAAGGAAATGAGTCAGGCATTTATTGATGCGGAAATGGCACTGTTTATGGAGCAGGCCAAAGACGTCGATATCATCATCACCACGGCCCTGATTCCTGGCCGTGCGGCCCCCACGCTCATCACCGAAGACATGGTTAAAGCCATGAAGCCCGGCAGTGTGGTGGTCGATCTGGCGGCACAAAACGGTGGTAACTGTGAGTGCACTGAAAAAGACAAAGCCGTGGTAAAAGAGGGGGTTACGGTGATCGGCTTTACCGATATGCCAAGCCGTTTGCCAACCCAGTCTTCCCAGCTTTATGGCACCAATCTCGTCAACATGCTGAAGCTGATGACTCCGGAAAAAGATGGCCGCCTGGTCATCGATTTCGATGATGAAGTGGTTCGGGGTTTGACGGTCATTAAAGAAGGCAATATCACCTGGCCACCGCCTCCGGTAAAAGTCAGTGCTGCTCCGGTAGCCAAAACGGCACCGGTTGAGGCTCAGGCCGCTAAAGCAGAAAAAGCCAGTCGCCCCTGGCTTAAACCTGCATTGCTGGCAGCCGGTGCTGCACTGTTTGCCTGCGTCGCTAACTCTGCACCAGCCAGTTTCCTTGAACACTTTACGGTGTTTGTACTGTCGTCGATTGTCGGCTACTACGTGATCTGGAACGTGACTTCTGCCCTGCACACCCCCTTGATGAGTGTGACCAATGCCATCAGTGGCATCATTGTTGTAGGCGCATTGGTGCAGATGAGCAGTGATAGCCCAATTGTACTGGCACTGTCGGGTATTGCGCTGGTGGTGGCCGTGATCAATATCGTCGGCGGTTTTGCCGTTAGCCAGCGTATGCTGAAAATGTTCATCAGGGATCAGTAAGGAGTCAGTGGAAATGTCCGAAGGATTACTTGTATCCGCTTATCTGGTAGCAGCCCTGCTGTTCGTTATGAGCCTGGCGGGCCTGAGCCGTCAGGAAAGTGCAAGAAGCGGCAACCTCTATGGCATGGTGGGTATGGCGATAGCCGTTCTGGCTACCCTGGCTCATGCCCATGTCACGGGTATTACCCTGGTGACGGTGTTGATGATTGTTGGCGCAGGCATTGGTCTGTACCTGGCGAAGAAAGTGGAAATGACCGAGATGCCTCAGCTGGTAGCCATCCTGAATGGTTTCGGTGGCCTGGCTGCGGTATTGATTGGTTTCTCCAGCGCTATTGAAGGCATGAATGTTTCTGTGGTTGAAAGTCTGCTGTCTTCTTCTGAAGCGCTGATACACGACATTCAGGTCGCCTTTGGTGTCATTGTCGGTGCTGTTACCTTCAGTGGTTCTGTGCTGGCTTGTCTGAAGCTGCATGGCCGAATTTCCAGCCGTCCTGCCTCTTTGCCCGGCGGTCACTGGAGCAACCTTGCCATTATTGGCTTTGCGGTACTGATGGCAGTGGTGTATGTGCAACAGAACAGTTTGCTGGCGCTGTTGCTGATGACTGGCTTTGCCTTTGCCTTTGGCATCACGCTGGTGATGGGTATTGGTGGTGCCGACATGCCTGTGGTGGTATCCATGCTGAATGCCTATTCCGGTATCGCTGCCGCAGCTACCGGCTTTATGCTGGGTAATAACCTGCTGATTATTACCGGTGCCATGGTCGGTTCGTCCGGTGCGATTCTGTCTTACCTCATGTGTGCAGCCATGAACCGCTCATTTGTCTCCGTGATTCTGGGTGGTTTCGGTGCTGAAGAAGGTGCCATGGCCGAAGGTGGTGAGCAGGGCGAGCATACGGAAGTCAATGTGGAAGACGTGGCCGAAATGCTGAAAAATGCATCCAGCGTCATCATCACGCCCGGTTACGGCATGGCAGTGGCCCAGGCGCAGCATCCTTTGCGTGAACTGGTCACTCAACTGCGTGACCGGAAGGTTAACGTTCGTTTTGGTATTCACCCGGTGGCGGGGCGTCTGCCAGGCCACATGAATGTACTGCTGGCAGAAGCGAAAGTGCCCTATGACATTGTGGAAGAGATGGATGAACTCAACGACGATTTCACTGATACCGATGTGGTGCTGGTCATTGGCGCCAACGACACCGTGAACCCGGCTGCTGAGGAAGACCCTGGTAGTCCAATTGCCGGAATGCCGGTCTTGCGCGTATGGGAAGCGGGTCAGGTCATTGTCTTCAAACGCTCTATGGCGACGGGGTACGCCGGTGTGCAGAACCCGCTGTTCTTCAGGGAAAACTCCAGCATGTTGTTTGGTGATGCAAACGACACGGTACAGGGTATTCTGAAGCAGTTCTGAGTGTGTTTAATGCGACCCCGGGGCTAATTCACCGCCGCTGCTCCGGGGGCGCTCATCTTTTTTCGCACAATCCTAAAAATTCCCAGTGTTGATTGTTAAGAAGATACTTTGCCAGATCTTTTGGCAATGACTTTCTGGGATCAATCGCCATAAACTCCTCGGAGCCGGCGACGCCAAGGACGGTTTGATAAAGAACAATCGGCAGGAAGGTACAGGTCACGCCCGAAAACAGACCAGCCCTGTTTTGCCTGAGTTCGTCTGGAGGGGTATCCCAGTGTTCCTCGCGCAGGCGTCTGGCGTAATCAGCGGCTTTAGGTCCAAAATATGGGCTGCCAAAAAAGACGGTCAAGAGGGATGAGCGGCTATAAACATTGGGCGAACTGATTGCCTGCCTTTTAGCAAAATCGTCGTAAACCCTCGCCCAATGCGGGCGGGGATATAAGACGGGAAGGCGCAGAGCCTTCCGCCATCAATCTGGTGTACTCTGGCTATTAACGTAGTCCTTCAGAGTCTCGATAGTTGCACCGCCAGCACTGCAAGCAAAGTAAGACCTTGACCACATTAAGCCTGCTTTGCTCTGAGCAGTAAGGTGGGTATTCAGCATTCGCAACCGTCGTGATGATGTTGATTTGAGATTATTTACCATGACACTGATAGCCAGTTTTGGTGGGTAGGCCACCAACAGGTGTACGTGATCTTTTTCGCCATCCATTTCAAGTAACTGGCATTCCAGTTTTTCGCATGCACTCTCGAACGACTCCCGTAACTGCTTGATCATATAGCCATCAAAAAGCTTTCGCCTGTACTTTGTCGTGAACACCAAATGAACAACCAGCTTGGTAACGCTATGTCGTTTGCGAAGATACCCTTTAAGCAAATCTTTATTGTGTGCGCTCACTTGAAAACCTCTTTCAAATACCTGTAATATAAATTTTATATTAATGAGCACTGAAATAACGTTCCATGCTGAGAGCCACCAAAGTACGAATCTATCCAACATCAGAGCAGGCGGAATTTCTCGACCGTCAGTTTGATGCTGTGCGGTTCGTATGGAACAAGGCCCTGGCTATTAAGGTTCATTATTACAAGGTTCGTGGGCAGAGCCTTTCTCCCAAAAAACACCTGAAGCCCTTGCTGGCAAAAGCCAAGAAAAGCCGAAAGTACTCATGGCTGAAAAACGCTGACTCTATTGCACTGCAACAGGCCACTATCAATCTGGATACGGCCTTTCAAAACTTTTTCAATCCCAAATTGCAGGCAAGATTTCCTCGCTTCAAGAAAAAGCATGGCAAGCAAAGTAGCTACCATTGTACGTCTGTCTCTGTGGGCGATAACTGGATAAAAATCCCCAAGCGCAAGCCCATAAGGGCTAAAGTGCATCGTGAACCTAAATTCAGCGGTTAACCCCTGAGCTAAACTCTAACCCTCAACAATATTGAGGGCTCGAAGATGGTTCGACCACCAAAACCCACTCCCCCAAAGGGTGAGTTGTCTGAAATGGAAAAAGATCCCTTATCCGTCAAACTCGAAGTCGATTCTTTCGACGGTAAAATTCATGTCGAGTGGGAGCCTGAAGCATCGGTCACCCCAATGGGACAGCTTCCTTTTTTTATACAGTTTTTAAAAACAGGTCACCGATTTGAACCCTGGATTAACGATTGCCCACTAACTTATAAAAGCCCAAACGCCCCTCAAAAAGTGGATGTGATTGGCTCATTAATGCTTTCCATTCTTTCAGGACATAAACGCTATGCGCATATCGGAACAATTATTGGTGATAAAGTAAACGCTCAGTTGCTCGGGATGAAAAAAATTGTCAGCGATGATTCTGCCAGGCGTGGTTTAAAGAAGATTGACGAAGATGAAGGCGTTGAATGGATGCAAAAACACCTCCATCTCTGTTTTGATCCGTTATTAACCATTCCATGGATTATGGATGTTGATGTTACCGTGAAAACCATTTATGGGCATCAGGAAGGAGCGGTTAATGGCTATAACCCACATAAGAAAGGGAGACCCTCTCATACTTACCACTCATATATGATGGCTAATCTTAAATTAATACTGGAAGTTGAAGTCAGACCCGGAAATCAAAGTCAAAGTAAATACTCTTTACCCGGTTTAATGGAGCTATTAAATCGACTTCCAAAACGCTGCTGGCCTGAATTTGTTCGTGGTGATTGTGATTGGGGAAGTGACCGGGTAATGAGCGAATTGGAAGATGCTGGTTGTCATTATCTTTTTAAAATGAAGAAGCACGACAACGTTAAGAAAGCCATAGGGAATGCGCACTGTAGCGGAGGATGGGTAAAATACGACAACCATTGGGAGGGAAAAGAATCCGTAATTAAACTGTCAGGTTGGAAAAAAGAAAGACGCATAATTATTGTTCGAAGACGGCGTCCTGAAAATGAAATACCGATGTTGGAAAAAGGAATAAAAGAACGTCAACAAACGTTAGCATTAATAGAAGAGCCAGAAAATATAAAAGCTTACGAGTATTCGGTTCTGGTCACATCTCTTGATAATGATATAGTCTCGATCATTAATCATTATCGCAATAGGGCTGACTGTGAAAATAACTTTGATGAAATCAAAAACCAATGGGGCTGGGGCGGTTATGTAACAAAAGATATGGCAAGATGTCGAATGCTGGCCCGAATGGTTGCCTTGGTTTACAACTGGTGGACGCTATACGTTCGATTGAGTAATCCGGACTCCCATAAAGAATCAATTACCAGCCGTCCCTTATTAATGAGTTCAATTGGCAAGCTGACCCACTCTGGCAACCAAAAGAAAATAAAGCTGACAAGCCAGCATCGATGGATGTATAAAATTGCGAAATTACAAAGTGAACTGTGTGATTTTTTTGATTCAATCAAAAGTATCGCACCGCAGTTGAATCCAATTAACGCATGGTGTCGTATTTTAACGAAAGCGGTCTCAAAATTTTTGAAAAAAGGGCAGGTTATTACGATGCAACCATTAATTCGATCGGGCTAATGACTTAAAAAAACGCTGCTCAGAACCGTGAGAAGCTATTCCTAATGGCATGGCTCAGTGGCGTTCAACTGCTGAATTTAGGGTGAAATAGTGGGTAAGGTGAAGTCTATCACCCTGAGCAGAACGCTAACCGGCAAGTATTTTGCCTCCATATTGGCTGATGATACCCAGGAACAACCAAAACAGATTGATAATCTTGAAGCTAATCAGGTTGTCGGTGTTGATATGGGGATTACTGATCTGGCTATCACCAGTACCGGCCATAAGACTGGCAATCCTCGCTTTCTGAAAAAAGCACAACGTAACCTGAAAAGAAAACAACAGGCTCTATCTCGCTGCAAGAAAGGCTCAAAAGGTAGGCACAAAGCCCGTTTATTGGTGGCAAAGGCGCATGAGCGTGTAGCCTTTGCCCGTAATGATTTTCAGCATAAGCTATCAAAACAACTCATCGACGAAAACCAAGCGGTGATTGTGGAGACACTGAAAGTTAAAAACATGCTCAAGAACAAGCGTCTTGCTCGTTCTATTGCTGATGCTGGCTGGCACTCACTGATAACCAAACTCGAATACAAGGCAAAGCAGGAAGGTAAACATCTGGTGAAGATAGACCAGTGGTTTGCATCCTCTAAAACTTGCTCAGTCTGCGATTTGAAACAGGAAAAAATGCCATTGAGAATCCGATCATGGGAGTGTAGCTGTGGTGCTATCCATGACCGGGATATTAATGCAGCTCGCAATATCAAGAAGCAAGGCATATTGAAATTAAAGGCGGAAGGACTGTCCGTTTCTGCTGATGGAGGCTTGCGTAAATCCGGCATACTGTCGGTTGCTGCCTAAGAAATCAGAAGCCTCACCCGATAGGGTGGGGAGCAGTCACGTTGTGACTCAATGACTTCACTGTTGCCGAGCCACAAGCTGCCTGTTGAAGCCACCTTGCGGCCAATATCTTCTACCTTCAACCGGAAAACCGACCAGAGAAGCTGACGTGATCTTGGCATTGGTATTCGCTGAAACCCATAAGCGCCAATGATATCGAACACCAGGGGAATTCCAGTGTCACCCTCATTCTCCAAAGCAATAACGGCCGCGTGACTGTGTATCAACTCTTTAGTGGCATCACTGCCCGCCCTGTGCATGAGCAGAATATCGCCCTGTCTCAGATCGAATAAATCTACGCTCATAGCCCGGCACCTATTCAGCTACAAAGCCTTTATTGGCGGAGTGTTGCTGAAAAGTATACGAACAAATTCACCTTTAACTATTGCGAATTCTTGATTTCATCAGCCTCATTCATCATTCCCAACACTCGAACTGTTCTCCCTGTATCTGTAAACTCTCGTTTCCAACTATTTAAGATCAAAAGTGATTAATTGATTATGCCGTTCAAACATGTAATCGGACTGGGCGTTGCCGGTAACTTTGCCGGTCATCTGGAGCAGGCCGGTGAAGCTGCGGATTTTGTGGCTGTAAAAACAGAAGATGCGGTGGCTCCTAAAGCCATTTTTCCTTTCTATGTACCGTCTGAGGAAGCGGGTTTTCTATCCACTTACCCTTTGTGTAACAGTACAATTGTTCCACCTAACGATGCAGATAACCTTCAGATTGAGCCTGAAGTGGCCCTGCTGTGCGACATTCATTACGACAAAGGAAAAGTAACGGCGCTGACTCCTGTTAAGTTCGCAGCCTATAACGACTGTTCTATTCGTAAACCCAACGCTAAAAAAATCAGCGAAAAGAAAAACTGGGGAAAGCAGACGAAAGGTGTCTCCGGCACTATGATTGAGCTGGATCACTTGCAGCAGGGTGGCGTTCTGGATCGTTTCCGTATTGCCAGTTTTCATAAGCGTGGCGACCGGGTGGCCCGTTATGGCGAAGACAGTCCGGTCGTGGGTTACAGCTACTTCCACGAGAGGCTGCTTAACTGGATTGTTGATCGTATGAACAATCAGAAAGACGTGGGTCCGGCAGAAAATATTTCGGTTTACCTGGCTGATGCGGGTTATCCACATCAGGCGTTGATCAGCATTGGTGCCACCCGCTACACCGAATACGGCGAAACCAATTTCCTGCAATCGGGCGACACCAGCATTGTCGTGGTATACGACGGTGAGCAATATTCTCAGGAACAGATCACTGAAATGGCTCAGAATCAGTCATTTGCTGAACAAGGTATTTCCAGCCTGATTCAGGGCGTTGCCTGAGTTATACGTTGTTGGCTATTAGCTATTAGCTATTGGCTGTTGGCTCATGAACAGCCAGCAGCCAGCAGCCAGCAGCCAACAGCAAAAAAGCCAACAGCAAAAAAGCCAACAGCCGGTTACACCGCCATCATCTTGAGAGCTTCAATTTCATCCGCCCAGAGGGTGTCGTCAATGGTTTCCAGAACCATGGGAACCCGGTCAAAGCGAGTATCCTGCATAATATACCTGAACACATCCCAGCCGATTTCTCCCTGCCCAAGGCTGTGATGGCGATCCTTGCGGGAGTTTAGTTCGGTTTTCGAATCGTTCAGGTGCATACCTTTGAGGTACTGGAAGCCCACTGTTTTTTCAAACTCAGCAAAAGTCGCTTCACAGGCGTCTGGTGTTCTCAGGTCATAACCTGCGGCAAAGGTGTGACAGGTATCCAGACAGACTCCTACACGGCTTTTGTCTTCTATCTGGTCAATGATTTCTGCCAGCTCTTCAAAACGCCAGCCAAGGTTGCTGCCCTGTCCGGCGGTGTTTTCGATAACGGCTATGACACCTTCTGTCTGATCCAGTGCCCGATTAATGGACTCGGCGATACGGCCCAGACAGGCTGAAATCTCAATTTTCCGTAAATGGCTGCCGGGGTGGAAATTCAGTCTGTCCAGCCCCAGTTGCATGCAGCGCTGGATCTCATCAACGAACGCTTCTCTGGATTTTTGCAAACCTTCTTGTTCCGGATGACCAAGGTTTATAAGATAGCTGTCATGCGGAAGAATCTGCTCGGGTTTGTAACCGTATTCCTCACACCGTTTTTTGAACAGCTCAATATTTTTGTCACTCAGCGGCCTGGCTTTCCATTGGCGCTGATTTTTTGTGAAGAGAGCAAACGCAGTCGCTCCGAGCTTGTGGGCATTGGCCGGGGCGTTTTCGACCCCGCCTGCAGCGCTGACATGGGCGCCGATATATTTCATGCACAATCCTTTATAGTTTGATCTGGATCAAAAAACGTACAGAGGTAATCGTAAGAGAATCGCAAATGCGATCAATTTTCAGCTGTAATAATAAGGCGATATTAGTGAGAAAAGTATTATCTGCATTTTTTTTGATGTTAGCTATGCCTCTGTCAGTGATGGCGGCGACCTTCTCAGAAGGTACCCATTATAATGTACTGTCCGGCCTCCAAAAGTCAGAAAAGCCGGAAGTTCGTGAAGTCTTTTCAGTGTATTGCCCAGCTTGCTTAAGTGATTTTCTTGGTGCAACATATGTTATGTGACATAACATTATATGAGCTAGACTATGGCAGTTGGAAATAGTGGCAGATTGGTTATAGAGTTAGACCCTAAATTAAAGCTGCAAATACGAAGGGCTTTAAAGGAAAGAGGTTTGACTATGAAGGAATGGCTGTTGGAACAAGTATATAAAGACTTGTTACCACCTGTAGAGCCTAAAACCGATAAGAAACATGCAGCACTTTAAAGGTACATACATGTTAAGTGAAGCTCCACAGTCAAGTCTTTTAATGGCCTATGAATATCCGCATTACATAAAGTATATGGGGTCGAAATCCAAAATTATGGATTTTGTTATTAATGGTATAAATCAAGTTTATGCTGGCGGCACAATTCTTGACTTGTTTGCAGGAAGTGCAAGCCTTGCTGGTGCATTGCGTAGCCAGGTGCCAGTGCATTCAAATGATATACAAGAATACAGTGCAGTATTAGCACAGGCTTACTTGACTGCATACAAGGGTAAAAATGTACCTACTGCGGATGAGCTTGTACAAAAGGCTGAACGGATTGCCAAAAAACATCTGCACTTAATTACTGATGATTTTCAGTATAAAGATATTGAGAGTTTACAGCACTTTAATGATGTAGAAGAAAGCAATAGAAAACTCATCGAATTAGATTTCAACCATGATTACCACTTATTCACTAAGAATTATGCCGGTACGTGGTGGACTGCTTTGCAGTGCATTTGGATTGACGCATTTAGAGAAGTAGCTGATGAGTATAAGGGGAAGCCTGTTTACCCTGTAATACTTACAAGTCTGATGTATGCAATGGCTTATACAAGCCAAGGGACAGGACATTATGCACAGTACCGCGATGCCAAGAACATAAAATCCATGAAGGATATTATGATCTACAGGCGCAGGGACTTAACGCATTACTTTGTAAGAAAATACAATGATGCACTGATTGATATACCTGCAACCAAAACCAATCAGAAGCACATAACGACTTCACTTGATTTTGTTGATTGCCTAAAAAGCTTTGTTGGTGGCACTGTTTATGCCGACCCGCCGTACTGCTTTGTACACTACAGCCGGTTTTACCATGCAATAGAAACACTGGTTAAGTACGACTACCCAGAGCTACAGATAAAAGGTGGAAAGCTGGTAAAAGGCAGGTATAGAGAAGGTAGGCATCAGTCGCCTTTTTGCATCAGGACTAAAGTTAGTAAAGCCTTTCGGGATATGTTTGAAGGCGTAAAAAGCACAAAAAGCAACCTGGTATTGAGCTACAGCAAAAACGGCATGATAGATATGGATACAGTAGAGGCACTTGCTGTTGAGGTGTTTGGCAAGGACTATACCTTAGATATGGTATCAACAGATTATAAGCACATGACGCTAGGCAGGCAGGGCGACAGACACAGAGATGTTGAGGAGTGTCTTGTACTGGCAAAGCATAAGTAAATCCACCTGAAAGGGGGGCTATCTGCGCCCTGCTTCCCCCCCCAATATGTCCCAGTGATAGTATCCGACAGTTGTAT
Source organism: Endozoicomonas euniceicola (assembly GCF_025562755.1). Classification (GTDB taxonomy): domain Bacteria; phylum Pseudomonadota; class Gammaproteobacteria; order Pseudomonadales; family Endozoicomonadaceae; genus Endozoicomonas_A; species Endozoicomonas_A euniceicola. The sequence continues at coordinate 2,432,831 of NZ_CP103300.1, read as the reverse complement.
TTTATAACTTCGGAGGCAGTAGTGAGCATTGAGATTTTACCGCATGGTATTAGGAGTAAGTATGAAATTCACGAGCGAAAACATGCTTGTGCAATACTTCAAAACGACTTTCCGAATGAGTGGCGAGATATTGTACAAGTGCTGGACGCTTTTGAACTTAAAAACAGCTACATAACAACGCCTGGAGGCCGTAAATCGCAGGTTTCAGAATTTATTGATAATTCCCTATACCAAAGAGGCTGGGTAGAAAGGCACTTTAACACCAGTGTTGTTGTGGATGGATACCACAGGGAAAGCCCGACGCACGATATTGACTGTTATCGTAATAGGGTTGCACTTGAAATTGAGTGGAATAATAAAGACCCTTTTTATGATAGGGATTTGAACAACTTCCGTTTGTTACATGAACTTGATGTGATAAGTGTGGGGGTCATAATTACAAGATGTACCGAATTACAACAGATTTTTAATGATATTGGTCGAGGTGCATCTTATGGGTCTAGCACAACACATATGGGCAAGTTAATGCCAAAAGTGAATGGTGGTGGTAGTGGTGGCTGTCCATTGCTGATATTTGGTATTTCACCTGCACTATACAACCCTTGCGCTTAAATTTGTTCCTGCTGGTTAACACTGCCAGCATTTCACCTCGATACTACACGACTAAAATATTATGATTTCATTACCTAAACGGACAGATAAATAACGTGAAAATTACTACCGAGAGCAGTACGCCGCCTATTGCCGCCGCAGTAGAGCAGCCAAGTAGCATTAGCTGTGTATTACTTGCGTTTTTGTCACTCAGCGGCCTGGCTTTCCATTGGCGCTGATTTTTTGTGAAGAGAGCAAACGCAGTCGCTCCGAGCTTGTGGGCATTGGCCGGGGCGTTTTCGACCCCGCCTGCAGCGCTGACATGGGCGCCGATATATTTCATGCACAATCCTTTATAGTTTGATCTGGGTCAAAAAACGTACAGAGGTAATCGTAAGAGAATCGCAAATGCGATCAATTTTCAGCTGTAATAATAAGGCGATATTAGTGAGAAAAGTATTATCTGCATTTTTTTTGATGTTAGCTATGCCTCTGTCAGTGATGGCGGCGACCTTCTCAGAAGGTACCCATTATAATGTACTGTCCGGCCTCCAAAAGTCAGAAAAGCCGGAAGTTCGTGAACTCTTTTCAGTGTATTGCCCAGCTTGCTACCAGTGGAACATGGGGGTTCTGGGTGACCTGAAAAAGCGTCTGGAGTCCAAAAAAATTCCTTTCCGCGAGTCCCACGCTGCCTTTATGGGTAAATACGGTAACGAAGTCACTCAGGCGCTGGCGATTACCAAAGGTACTGAGAAGTATGTGCCTGTAAAGATGGCGCTTTTTAAAGCACTGATGGAAGATCGTATCGGCGACTGGAAAAATGATGCTGACTTTTTCAAGGTTTTGGCTGGCGCTGGCCTGAGCAAACAGGAATGGGCCCTGGGGATCAATGATCCGAAGGTTCGTGAGCGTATGCAACGCTGGACAGAACTGCAAAACAAGATTCGCAGCGCACCAGGCTTTGTCATCAATAATAAGTACACGATCAACCTCGGCAGCATCCGGTCGTTTGATGAGTTTTACAGCCTGATTGACTACCTGTTGGAGAAATCATGAATTGCCGGAAAAATCATGAGCTTCTGAGTCAGCCATTGGCAACGATAAGGGCGTGGCAGAACAGCCGGTTAACCTGGGGCATTATGCTGGGCACAGCGGTTTTTCTGGAAGCCGCTGCCCTGTATTTTCAGTACGGAATGGATATGCACCCCTGTGAACTGTGTGTCTATCAGCGGTTGGCGATAGTCGTTCTCGGGCTTGCTGCCATGGTGATGCTGGTGGCTCCACGAAACAGGATTGTCAGAGGCGCGGGCTATGCGCTCTGGATCAGTGGAGCGGTTTATGGCTTGCAGGCTGCACTGGAGCAGCTCAAGAATTATGCTGACTTTAATCCGTTTTTCAGCTCGTGCAACGCCTTTCCTGTATTTCCTTTTGAACTGCCCCTGCATGACTGGTGGCCCGCCATGTTCTTCCCGACAGGCATTTGTGGCGAAGATAGCTGGGCGTTTCTGAGCCTGAACATGGCGAACTGGATGACCATTATCTTTGGCATCTACATCCTGACCTTTGCTGCCTGCGTGCTCAGTGTTGTTGCTGGGAAGCTGGCGGGGAAGTAAGGGGGGGCGCTATTGGCTATTGGCTATTGGCTATTGGCTATGCGCACAGCCAACAGCCAACAGCCAACAGCCAACAGCCAACAGCTAACAGCTAAAAGCCTGTCAATTTTTAAATATACGACGACAGCCATTTTGTATATTGCTTCCGTGTCTCCTCCCGTTCATTAGGAAGGTGGTGTCGTGCATCTTTCAGCATCAGAACTTCCGGCTCTGTAAATAGCTGCCTCAGTTTGGCGATATTGTATTTCGCATCAACAGTCCGGTCGTAGGTACCCTGTATGATCAGGGGTTTGAATGGGCTTTTCTGACGATGCTGTTCAATCTTCCGAATCCAGCGATCCATGGCTGATACCCACTGTGTCGGTAACACTTTCGGAGCCAGAGGGTCGCTGTGTGCCTTTTTCAGAAACTCCGGGTCGCAGGAATTATCGGTAAACCGACGCGGCAACTGCTTGATAAACGGCCTGGCAAGATAGAGCTGAATACGGCTGACTGGCCACAGCCACGGTCGCACCAGGGGAGCCGAAAAAATCACTTTATCCAGTTCGGGCTGCTCTCCGGTCAACGGCTCATGGGAAAAGAGCAGGAAGTCTGTCAGGATAGCGCAGCCTGTACTTTGACCAAAACCATGCCAGGGTCTGGCTAGTCGGCCAGCACTGGCTTTCAGAATATCAGCCAGTATCCGTGTATAAACTGAAAAGTCCGGAATCGTGGCAGGCTCACCGCTCGACAGCCCATGTCCGGGCAGGTCAAAAGCCAGTACGTTGTAACCCTGCCGCAGAAAAAAACTCAGAATATGACGGAACAGGCCCACATGGTCGTAGTAACCATGCAGAACAAAAAATGTACCTTTGGCACCGTCCTGCTCGTAGAGATGGCTGGCTATCCGGTAATTACAGCTATCAATAACACCAAATCTGTGTCGTATGCCTGTCAGATGATTCTCAAGATCAATGCCGTAGTAAGCGAAGTACGCTTTCTCAATAGCGGTACAGCCTGACTCTTCTCTGGCCTGCTCTTCATTGAAAAGAGGCTTTGGCTCCTGTCGTAAAGAGCGTTTCAATGTGTCGAAGTCCATCAGGCCTTTTCCAGATCATCCAGATTTACGTTCATACGCCGTTCTTTAACAACGGTTTTCTGGGTTGAACCGTCGCTCAGGCGTTGCTCCTGGATATGGCTGATCAGAATCTGCCCACGATAAGACCCCAGACTTTTTTCAAAGGTCATTTCCAGATGCTTGAACAGTGGGTTGTTCATGACGACCCTGTCGCCTGGTTCCAGGGCATCAGGTTTTATACCATCTGCCTTGTTGTTCAGGATTTTGACGATATTTCGAATCTCATCAATAATATCGTCCCCATTGGGTATGGGTTTGGGCAATACATCGGACTTTGCTTTTTCTTCTTCTTTTTTGGACATTCGTCCAGAGTTCACCAGCTGGCGGGTAATTCGGTTGAAATGCACCATTTCCTGAACGCCACGACAGGAGCGAATGGTGTGAAATTTTTTCAGATCTTTTTCCAGGTCCAGTAACAGAAACAGATAGCCGGGAAACAGGATTTCTTCCTTAACGGCTCCCTTGCTTTTCTGCCTGAACACCGGGCAATAGGTGTCAAAACCCAGGTTTTCAAGGTGTTCCATGGCTCTCAGTTCCTGACGGACCTTGGTCTTGAGCAGGTACCAGCCTTCTTCTAACAAGCACTCTCTAATAGACATTGAAGTTCCCTGAATGCTTTAGATTTTCATAAGGTTGCATGTCCAGCCGCAGGGCAGAACTGAAGATCATTATAAAGATCCTTGGAGAAATGTGGACACTTTTATGTCCGGATTGAGGTAGAGCAGATTAAAAGTGAGTTAGTAATTACATTTTAAGCGACGATGGAAGAGTACCACGCTTTGTAACCTTTTGTCAGTGTCATAAAATAATTCATAAGGAGTGGGGGAAAATAAGGTGGGAATCCACCACGAACAGTGGATTCCCACCTGTGTGGGAATAACGGTAAGCTTTTGCTATTTCCCTTATTTAGAAGCTTCTTCCAGCATAGCCACAGCAGGCAGTTTCTTGCCTTCTACAAACTCCAGGAACGCACCGCCACCGGTAGAGATGTAGGATACTTTGTCCTTGATGCCGTATTTGTCGATAGCCGCGAGAGTGTCACCACCGCCAGCGATGGAGAACGCTTCAGATTCAGCGATGGCCAGGGACATGGAACGCGTGCCTTCGCCGAACTGGTCGAATTCGAATACGCCAACGGGACCGTTCCACAGGATCGTCTTAGCGCTTTTCAGAACGTCGTTGAACAGTTTCTGAGTTTCCGGACCTACGTCGAAGATCATGTCGTCGTCTTCTACTTCAGAAACCAGCTTAACCACAGCAGGCTCGTTTTCGTCGAACTTCTTGCCACAGATCACATCAACAGGCATGGGAACGTCAACCTTTTCCATCAGCGCTTTGGCATTAGGGATCAGGTTTTCTTCGTACAGGGATTTACCCACGTTGTGACCCGCAGCGGCCAGGAAGGTGTTAGCGATACCACCACCCACGATCAGCTGGTCGCAGATGTCAGACAGGGATTCCAGAACCGTCAGTTTGGTGGACACCTTGGAACCACCCACGATGGCGCACATTGGACGCTCAGGATTACCCAGGGCTTTACCCAGTGCATCCAGTTCACCCGCCAGCAGAGGACCCGCACAGGCAACGTCAGCGAACTTGCCAACACCGTGAGTAGAAGCCTGGGCGCGGTGCGCAGTACCGAAGGCATCCATGACGTACACGTCGCACAGGGCCGCCATTTTTTTCGACAGTGCTTCGTCGTCTTTCTTTTCACCCTTGTTGAAGCGAACGTTTTCCAGAATAACCAGCTCGCCTTCAGCCACTTCAAAGCCGCCTTCTACCCAGTCTTTGATCAGACGGACTTCTTTACCCAGCAGGTTGGCGATGTAATCCGCCACTGGCTTCAGAGAGAACTGCTCATCGTATTCGCCTTCCGTTGGACGACCCAGGTGGGAAGTGGCCATCACTTTAGCGCCAGCTTCCAGGGCCCGTTTGATGGTTGGCAGGGAGGCCAGGATGCGGGCATCACTGGTCACCTTGCCGTCTTTTACTGGAACGTTCAGGTCTTCACGGATCAGGACGCGTTTACCGGCCAGCTCCAGGTCAGTCATTTTCAATACGTTCATGAGGTCTCTCTCTCAATGACGAGTCAGACAAAGTAGCAGGGCTGTAGGATGCATCACCACAACCCTTAAAATGCGAGGACGATACCACAATCTGCTGAGGGTAGGTACGTAGGTGGCTGTAATTAAGGTTGGATAGTTGACCTGAATCATAGTGGTTATCAAGGGTTAACGGCAGGCAACGAAACCGCTCGCCGAACACCCCCGGATAACACCTTCAGTCTGCCGCAAACCCTGATAAATCAAGGCTTTGAGTGATCCAGCCAATGACAGGCAACGTCCAGCATACGGTTTGAAAACCCCCACTCATTGTCGAACCAGCATAGCAGTTTCAACAGTTTCCCGGAGGTCACTTTGGTCTGGGTACCGTCAATGACAGAAGAACGGGCATCGTGATTAAAATCCACAGAAGCGTGGGGTTCGTGGGATATGCCCATTATGCCTTCCAGCCGTCCCCAGGTGGCTCTTTCCAGAATGAGATTGACTTCTTCTTCTGTGGTTTCACGCTGGAGATGAACGGTTAAATCCATACAGGAAACGTTGATGGTGGGAACCCGTACGGAGTTTGCCTTGAAACGACCTTTCAGCGCCGGCAATAAACGATCAATGCCTTTTGCCAGCCCGGTATCAACCGGAATGATAGAATGCAGTGCGCTGCGGGTCAGCCGCAGGTCGCTCTTGTGATAGGCGTCAATGACAGGCTGGTCATTCATGGCGGAATGAATGGTGGTGATTGATCCGTAATCAATACCCAGGGTGTCGTGCAGGGTTTTCAGCACAGGAACAATGCAGTTGGTGGTGCAGGATGCGTTAGAGACCACCCGGTCTGAGGGACTGATGGACTCTTCGTTAATACCATAAACAATCGTGGCGTCCACATCGGTTCGGGCTGGCTGGGAAAACAGCAGTTTGGGCGAGCCGCTTTCCAGGTGCAGATCAGCAGTAGGCCGGTCTTTGAAGGAACCGGAACATTCCAGCAACAGGTCTATCCCATGGGCTTTCCAGTTGATGTCCTGGGGGTTGGCAGCATTAAGAATACTGATCCGGTCTCCATCAACAAACAGATCACTGCCGGAATGCTCTACCCTTGCCGGAAAGCGGCCATGTGTTGTGTCATAGCGGGTGAGATACGCGAGGGTTTCAATATCAGACAGCTCGTTAATGGCCACCACCTGCATCTTATGCCGGTAACCGTTTTCGTAGAGTGCCCTGAGAACGCACTGACCGATACGGCCATAACCATTGATAGCCACTTTGTAAGCCATGGCACTTCATCCCTTTTGCCTGAAATGGGGGCAATTATAAGCGGGTTTGGCCGGAGCTGTCTGCATACTGAGAAATTTCCAGATTCGATGCCTGGGAGTCTGGAAGAGTCTTTTACCTCCTCCTCTTCCTTGTTGGTATAGCTTTATTAGACTAGTATTCTGGTCTATGGGCTATTCAAAAGGAGAAGGTATATGCTCGAAGAAATTGGCTCTTATGATGCTAAAACCAAGTTACCTGAGATATTGCGTCGCGTGGAGGCTGGAGAGTCCTTCACGATCACCAACCGGGGAAAGCCGATAGCGGACTTAATACCAAGTCGCGCCAAAAGCCGATTGAAGGCCCAGTCAGCTATTGCAAATCTACTCAAAGCGAAGAAGCCGATAATTGCTGAAGACGACTTAAAAGAGCTGCGTGAATCAGGTAGGCGCTAACCATGACTGACTTTGTACTTGATAATTCAGTCACGATGCGCTGGGTATCTGAAACGCAAAAAGTGCAGGATCAGGAATACGCTGAAAGGGTTCTCAAATCGCTTATCGAGTCTGATGCTCTTGTTCCTAACCTTTGGCATCTGGAGGTGGTGAATATCTCTCTGGGCATGGAGCGCAGAGGTGAATTAAGTACAGCGGATACAGAAGGTTTTATTGCTCAGCTTGAAAACTTGCCTATATATGTTGACGCGTTGACTTCCAATGAAGCGTTTGGTCGCATAGCCACTCTGGCAAGAAGCTATAAACTGAGCAGCTATGATGCTGCCTATCTTGAGCTGGCAATTCGAGAGAGCATACCACTGGCCACTCTGGATAAAGACCTGGGAAAGGCAGCACGAAAAGCGGGCGTAGATACATATTTTCCTTGAGGCGATTTCTACTATCAGCGATTGGGGTAGTGTTGACTCCCAGGGCCAGCATCGGTTGGAGAGACCAGACTTGTAGACGCTATCTACAAGTCAGACGTTCTAAATGGATGAGTGCAAGGGGGATAGAAAGAAGGAAAACCCGGCAAACCTGCTCCCAAATAAAGTAAGGCAACAAGGCTTCCACCGGGCTTCTGATTTAACGAGCCTTGCGTAGAGCAAGCCCATGTACTAACTTCAGTGCACTGCGAAACCCTGCATAATGGGCTTGGTGGCTGAGACAACAGCCTACTCGACAGACAGATAAGCCTCTGGACAAATACTCAAGCGTCACCGTTGCTGGACTAACTACGAGAAACAAATCAGGAAAACACAACCGTTTTCTGGCTTCTACCGCCGATGCGCTGGGACACAGCGTATGTGTAAAGAGTTCCCCTGTCGTGGTTCGGCAACCTGTACGACAGCGAGAGGCTATGTTATTTGACATAGTGGGTCGCACGTAATTCCCGATTAGAAGCCCCCACTAGAATCGGCTTGCCGATTTAGTGGAGGGAGTGTGTCACTCAGTCAGATTTCACGTTAGTTTCTGGCAAAGTAGAAGCACCATCGAAAACGATCTCCCGACCAGTAATGTAGCTGGCTTCATCCGACAGCAGGAAAGCAACCGCATTAGCGGCTTCTTCCGGAGTACCCATGCGTCCCATAGGCACACTTGCACCAATAGCCGACAGAACCGCTTCCGGGTTATCAGGCATCATTTCAGCGGCAGATTTTTCAACCATAGGCGTGCGAATCATGCCCGGACACACCATATTCACACGAACACCCTCGGTCACAAACTCCATGCACATGGCCTTGGTCATGCCCCAGACTGCGGATTTGGTAGCGGCATAACCCACTTCATGAGCATCTGCTACAAACGTGCCTGTCACACTGGAGAAGTTGACAATGCTGCCTTTTTTCTTCTCAACCATGCTTCTCAGGGCAGCTTTGCTGGTGTTCCACAAGCCGATAATATTAACGTCGATCATAGCCTGGAGATTCGCATCGGCCTGTTCATCAAACATTGAACTTAACCGGGCAATACCTGCAGAGTTCACCAGATGATCAACCAAACCATGCTCAGCAACAATGTTGTCAAAAACGCGATCAACATCCACCTGGTCAGTGACGTTTACTTTGTAGCCATAAGCCTTGTAACCGCTGTCCACCAGTTCCCGGGCAGCGACTTCCACCCCGTCACTGATATCCAGCAGGCATACGGTCGCCCCCTGTTTAGCCAGCAGCCTGGCGGTTGCATTACCCATGCCCATAGCGGCTCCGGTGACAACCGCAACTCTTCCGGTAAAGTCCAACATATACCTTCCACCTCAATACTTGCCTGACAAAAGAATCAGCTCGCTGTGGATACAGAAATCCACATAGCAGCTTCAGTAAAAATGCGTAAAGCGAAGGTAATGTATCACTATGAAAGAGTTGCATTGTTTGACGCAGAACATCAAAAGTGAACATCCGGGGCGGTAGCAATCAGAAATATACCGAACTTTTAGCTTCTGGCCTTTGGCTTTTGGCTATTAGCTGTTCATACAGCCGCTAACCAACACTGCCAACAGCCAACGCCAGGTCAGTGCGTCTTGGGTTCCTGCCCTGCAAAGATTTCGGCAACATCAGTTTCTGAGAAAACGTATTTCTGATTGCAGAACTGACAATCCATCGCCACTTCACCACTGTCAGCAAGAACAGCGTCAATCTCTGCGCACCCCAGGCTGTGCAGAATTTTTGCGCTTCTTGGGCGGGAGCAGTTACAGCTGAAAGCAACCGGTTCTTCATCAAACAGGCGAACGTCTTCTTCATGGAAAAGACGGTTCAACAACGTCTCATGATCCAGGGACAGCAGTTCGTCACCCGTCACGGTATTCGCCAGAATAGAGAGTCGGTTCCATGACTCTTCACGGGCTTCTTCAGATTCTTCAACACTGGCTGGCAGAGCCTGCAACAGCATACCCGCACACTGGTTGCCATTACTGGCAATCCAGAACTCGGTAGGCAGTTGCTCTGATTGCTGGAAATAGTCTTTCAGACTGTCGGCGAGGGACTCATGATGCAGAGGCACAATCCCCTGATAACGGTTGCCTTTGTGAGGGTCAATGGTCATCACCAGCGTACCTTTCCCCAGCAGGGCTTTCAGGCCGTGGCCTGACAGGTCAGCACCGTTTTCCCAGCGAGCCAGCGCCCGAAAGGTTTTCTGATCCGTACATTCAACCATCAGCAGGGACAGGGGGCCTTCACCCTTTGCCTGCAGGCTGAGAATGCCTTCAAATTTCAGCGTGGAACTTAGCAGCAGGGTAGCGGTTGCCAGCTCACCCAGCAGTTCACGCACGTTCTGAGGGTAGTCATGGGCAGCCAGCGCTTCAGTAAAACTGCTGTCCATGGAAATGATTTCGCCACGAATATCGGCGTTATCAAACAAAAAGCGTTGAGCGGAGTTTTTACTCATCATTCAGGCTAACAGCCTCTGTTGTTTTCTTAAAAAGAATTTGGGATCAGGGGATTATAGCGACTCGTTTTTTGATTCTCATTTGTTGCTTCTACTGACCGGAGTAACCTGTTGACAAAAAGCACACGTACGCAATCATATTTCCTGAACTCAGGGGCGCAGCATTCAATAAATTACCGGGCTTTTGGCTGTTGGCTGTTGGCTGTTGGCTATTAGCTGCTCATACAGCCAAAAGCCAAAAGCCAAAAGCCAAAAGCCAACAGCCAACAGCCAACAGCGGTATATTATGTTCTGCTGCTTCCCTCAGGTTTTGAAGAAGGTGTCACATGCCATCTACACCATTCTCTTCCGGTGAGCCTCCTGAGCATGAGGTTTCGTTCACGCAGTTATGGAAAGCGAGCCGGGCAATCTCGAAACCCGCAATACTATTATCGGTTCAGCCAATGATCCCGAAAATGAGTCATTGCACAACTGGGATTCTGAGCATAGAGAAATAAAATAATCCATCTGTTCAGCTGATTATGACTGTTTTCAGATAACCCTGGGCTTTTTGACTGTATCAGTACTTGTGAAAATCTCCAATCGTTCTATCTTCTACCAGTCGCCTCGAAAAACTGTAATTAATAAGCTTGAATTGATGCCGTTGGCATCTGTCCTCTTCTCAAGCATAAGTCGATGACATAAATCTAGAATCAAACCGGCCAAGCTATGGAAAACCAGTATGATTGCAGCCTGCAACGCTTTATTCTCAATTAAAAAACGAAGAATAAACTGTTTATTTCTTCCGAACCACAAAAAAAATATCGCTACTTTCTGGAAGTTATTAATTTGGCTATTACTCTTCTTTCACCTTATAAACACAATGCAAGTTCAGGCTCAGACAACAACTGATACCGTATTACATTGTAGTAATTCTTTATTAACGGGTGAACAGTCTTTTATTGTTGGAATGGATTCAGATCACAGGGTCACCAGTTGTCTGTTACAAAAGAAACCTGTATTAAAACAGCAGCCTTTATTTTCTAATCTGAAGTATTATTTATACTTTTTCTGGTTATCAATATCTGGCTCTCATCACTCTGACATTCCGTATGCCGATGTCTCGCAAATAAAACACCAGCCTCTGCCTCTGTTCAGAGTGCCAGGCCCAATCCTTACAACTCCTGCCCTGATTCCGCCTGACAGAAGAGAGCCTTTAAACCAAAGGGAATGGATCAGGTCTTATCTGATTCCTGATAATCACCTCACTGACGATAATGAGAAATTAAACGCTGCCTTCCACCGCATTAATCAATACCAGAAATCTGGTCATGACAAGCCTGAAAAGCATTCCTCTTTAGATATTTATGCTTCCGTCATTAATCATAAAGTCAGACAGGTTATCGCCCTGCCTGAAAATTTTCTGTTACAGGAACGATCCTTCACCCTTCTTAATAATTTGTTCGATGCATCTCTCAACGCCTGGCTGAAATATTACCTGTCAGTATCGGACTCACTCTCTCTGATCGAACTCGTGCCTGAGTTCATTGAAGCAGTACAGACAGTTATGGCCACCGGAGCCGGAGGTGATGACTGGGACAAAGGGAGTTGGATAACGAACGAATTCATCAATGATGCGCCTTTCGCAATTCATATACACCCCTATTCACTGACCGCCGCTCAGTGGATGCAAAAGTTAATAACGCTCGATATGGCGCTAAAACGAAAGCTGATTGCTCTTATGTATAGCCAGCTTCAGACATCTGCTTTATCCGGTAACAGGGATATGGCCAGAATTTTACGTGACAGAATCATGCTGATAGAACTAGAGACAGGGGAATGGCTGAACCAGATAAGTGATCCGGATATTTCTGCTCTCGAACTCTCAATGCATGCAGAGCAGTTAATCAATGAATTTCTTTTACGCGCAGAAGATGTGCGGCGTTACCACTCTCGTACCGCTCAAGACAGAGCTGCTCAAGACAGAGCTGCTCAAGACAGAGCTGCTCAAGACAGAGCTGCTCAAGACAGAGCTGCTCAAGACAGAGCTAAGAGCAGGCCGGGCGGACAAAATTCAGCCGTAGAATTACTATTTAATGAAGTTGAAAAGCGATTGAGACAGTTATCAACCAGCCTGACCACAAACCAGGGAATGATTAGCCAGTTAAATTCAGCGCTGGAAAGTCTTGCACTCCTGTCAGAGCGCTTAAGGCACGACAATGATAATTTCAATAATCACAATCAGGTTGTCGACGCAGGCTGGCAACCCAGGGAAAACAGTGATAACGGAGCCTCATCAACGACTGTGAGCAGTGGTAGGGCGGCTGCTTACACAGGAAGCAGAAGCAGTGCTTACAGACCGTCGGGAAGGCTTCACCGGGGAAATGGGGGGGATGGCGGCAGTGGTGGTGGCGATCGGCACCCTCATCGCAGTCCCCCCCATATCACACCCAACAACTCGCTCGATATCTTAGCCGAGGTTATTACTAATCTTGAGAGCAATCCAGAACAGCTGACTTTGAGCTATGTGAAAGAGCTTTATAATATTTATTATTTAGATCTATTTAAGGCGCAAAGCCTGAACCAGCCTAATAACACCTTGCTGCATGTCATTGTGTCAAATCACAAAAGTGAAATTATTAAATGGATAAATTTAAACATTCCAGATTATACTCGCAAGCTTATGTATCAAGCAAAGAACTCAATAAATATAACGCCCGCCATGCTATCAACAAAGGCAAAAAGAGAGCGCGAAGGTATTAGTTTCACGCAAATCAGCACGTTGTCTAATGCCCTGGCTAAAACTAGAGACCCTTTAGCCAGGGAGCGAGAATTAAATAGCCGAAAAAAATATGATCGTCCGGGATCGAAACATAAAGAAACAGCACTCAGGAACGAAGTTGAACACCTTCTCGGTGTAAGTCCTGACGAGGCAAAAAAACTGAACGTAAGGAGGTTTTACAATACAGCCACAGAAAAAGACAAAACATGCATAGTTCACAGGGAACGAGGCTGTGAATATGGCTTTGCAAGGCTGCCCTGCTGCTCAGACAATGGAAAATCTGCGTTAATCTGCCTGTCGTCCCTGTGCTCCATCGTACAAAATCACCTGATTTCAGGCTCCTCTTCATGCCCGAATTGCCAGGCCTCACTGGATGTACGGGGCTTTTTAGAATCGACGCTTGCCAAAGTTTCTGAAGATAAGAATCAATATCAGGCACTGTTATGCGCACCACAGCAAAAACAAAAAGCGTTGTTAAACAATGTGCTAAAGGACTGCGAAAAATTGGACAAAGTGCTAAGAGCCCTGATTAATAATATAAAAGTGCAAAGCTCTTTAATATTCGGTCTTGAGCGGTATATCGATAAAAATAATTCAGATGAATGCTCGATTTGCTTCGAATCGGCACATTGCATCGTCATTCCAGAGTGTCAACACAGGGCTTGCACGTTTTGCATGGAGCATTATCTAGACGAGCTGGCAGGCGATTTCAGCCTGACGTCCAGAGGCATACTTTGCCCGGGTCAACCTTGCCAGGTCTCAATTCCCGATGACATTCAGAAGTTCTTTTGGGGAATCAGTGGCTACAAAAGAATGCGCCATCAACAATTGAAACAGGCTTACCAGGGAAGCGACATGACCCTTTACTGCCCCTGGCGATATTGTGATGCCACCTTTGACCCGAAGGAATTATCATCATCTGCCGTGAAATGCCAGCAATGTTATGGCCGTTTTTGTGTAGAATGCGGTGCACGCCCTTATCATGACAACCTCACCTGCGAACAGAATAAACAAGCCGAAACAACAGAAGAAGGGGCCGATATATCAATGGCGATATTCCTTGAAAAAAACAAGGATACCCATAAGCTTTGTCCGGGATGCGGCAGTGTCATTTGCAAGAACAAAGGCTGCAAGGTAATGAAGTGTACATCTTGCAACACCGAGTTTTGCTGGCACTGTCTGACAGTCGGTGAAAATATTCATTCACATCAATGTAACTCAGCCCTCGATAGTCAGGCTATAAATAATGCTCCGGACCAAAAAAATCCATCAAAAGCAACCTGTGATTTTTGCCATAAGACCATGTCATCAAGAATCACTACAATGTTTTGCGGACATGCACCATGTAGCGATTGCTACGCAAAGCTGGTTGAGGGCGTGCTTCACAATGACTCAGAGAATATATGCACCGAATGCCGCAAGGAAGATAGCCCCATTGGATTTTTCTCTGATGAAGAGGGATTGCTGGGAGAAGCGACAGGAACTACCAGCGCCATTGAAAAGCAATGCTTGATATGTGATAACCCAATTCAAGACCCTGAATATGATCTTTGTGAGACCTGTCAGCTAAGCCTTACAAAAGAATGTTTGATATGTGGTAACACAGTTCAAGACACTAAATATGATGTTTGTGAGACCTGCCTGCCCTTGAGCTTTTAGCGCACCCCGTCGCTCCCCCAAAGCGGGAACGACGGGATAGTCATCGAAGGGACACAACAGATACGGGTTTAAAACTCCCTGAGCCGACCGATAACCAGTCAATAACCTCTCTCCGGGATGACTTTATGAGTTCTAACGATTCTTCTTCAGTTGGAAGCTCTCCATACACAGCCGGCGGCTCCTTAACACCTCCACCGTCACCACCGTCGGGAGTAAAGGATGGTGAAGAAGTTACCCCGGTACCTGTAAAGTCCTCTTTTCCTCCGCCGCCACCCAGTGCTTTTCAACCGTCCCGGAAGTCAATTGCAGACCGTGCACTCTCTGCTGTTCCCCCTGCGATAAACGTCAACGCCCCGCAACGAGCCATACAGAATTTCACAAATCAGGCACAGGAAGTCCGGGAGCTTAAGGCGCAGGTGAACTTTGTGTCTTCGATTCCAGTGCTCCTGCAACAACTGGAAAAACCAGGGCAGAACTCCGTCAATACACCGTTTTTCATTCTTGTGAATGACGGCGGCAAAAAGGTTCAACTTATCCCCCCCGGTCCGGAACTGTTAAGTAACCCGGAAAAGCATCAGGCTCTCAAAGCCAATCTTACCGACCAGTTGAAGGCTATCGAGCAGCACTACAAAGGCTCCCGGGGAACAGCGCTTGGGGAGAAAGCCCTGGGAGCAGAGGCCAGACTGGAAGTTTGTCGAAGTGAACTGGAACAGGCTGGAATCCCGGAGCCTGAGATACCCTACATTCCCATCATGTTTGCTTTCAGCTCGTTGTTAAACGCAACACCATCGACACAACCGGCAAGCGCAATACCTGGCAATTCCACGATTGAGGATGGCGAGTTTGTACTGCTCCCTGACCCGCCCGCTCAACCTGAACCCTTCAACCCCGGAACAGATGACCCGGCAAAAAGAATTTTGCCAGACGACTTTGACCCGTCAGAACTGTCTCAGCACAGGTTGAGAAAAACTCCAAAGGCAGAACCACCCAGTGTTTCTCCCACGGAGGTGGCCAAAGAGTTTCGACCAAACGGACAGGGTCTGGAAAAAGTTACGAGAACATTCCTGCTACCTAACCCATCAACAGGCTATGCCAACATTTATCCTTCTTCCTCTGAAGGAACCGCCCGGGACAATACTGCGTCCGTCAATTCCGGTCATCCGGATCTCGCTGTCGGACACGGTGGAATCAACAGAGAGTTTGCTAACCAGATACCAGGAGCAGCGTCCTACCAGAAGGTTCACGAACATATGGTCGGGAAGGCTGGCGCAGAAGGTGGCTTTGTAACCTTTGAACCAGATTCTTTACCTGGCAGGCATTCAGCATTAGTGGGAGCGGCAATCTATAGACCCACAAACGCCACGGATAACACCGGAACCATTTTCATCGATGTCTTTAATAAATCTCCGGGAAAAGGCAAGGCAAATGATGCCATGATCTATGCCGTTGCTCCCAATGGTGCCGATGGTTCCTACCCTGACTCAGAAGATGGCAAACGACAATGGCTTCTGGATATAAAAAGGTTCAGCAATAATATCCTAACGGCACAGAATAACTGGAATATTAATGCTGAAGGAAAATCCCTTCCCGTTTTACCCGTTCTGCGATCACCTATGATTGGAGGCGGCTTTTTCATACATCCAGGGGTTGATAGAAACGAGCTGGCAGCCGCTATTCAGGCTGGATTTGACGAAGCACTGGCTGATGCTGAGAAGGTCACCATTAAGGAAATTCAGTTCGAAGAAACAGCAGAGCAGTATTTCCACAATGTGCAGCCAGTCAAAGGTAAAAAGGAGTAATCGGTTATGAGTTCCCCACCAGGAAAGCCCGGCAGTAGAGCGCCGCACTCCTATATACCGCCAACTCACGACAGCAAACGACCCGCAACCACGCCTTCTGACACAGGTGGAGTATCCCCGGCAAATGAAACCCGGCATATCCCCCCTCCTCCGGATTTGGTATCGGAGCAACCAGTCTCTAAGTCGGTCAGCGAGCGTAACGTTTTTCCTCACTCCTCACCGTCGGTTGTTAATGAAGCCGCGCACACTGAGTCTTTAAAAAATACTTTTGCCAGGCAGTGGAAAACGGTTCAGGTCATGCGTACCCAGAACCACATACTGGATCACCTTGAGTCGATTCTCCAAAGTCTCAATACACCAGAAACACCGGGGGATGCACTTCCGTTTATCATTATCCATATTGATGGGAACGGAGAAATGAATCGCCTGGTTCCCACAGATAATAAAGCTTTCCAAAAGCAGGCAGGTAAAGCTGAAAATGCCAGAAAGCAAGTACTGAAGAGTATGAGGGCTATTGATGGTCACTATAACCGGGAACGAACCAACGAGTTTAATCAAGAGCTTAATAAAGCAGAAGCGACTCTCATGGGACTGGGAGCACAGCTTCAGGCGGCAGGAGTGACAACGCCTCCAGTCCCCAAAGGGTTTGTGCCGACTTCAATCACTGAATTCCTGCAAACCCGCGTATCAAACACTGTTCCTGAGAGGCAACCTGAAACACCTGCCCGGCCGGCCCCGGTTTCTGCGCCAGTTAAGGATAACTTTCACTATCGGGCAAAACCCGTTCATGAGCCAGAAGCAGGTGAGCCTGTTTTTGGAAGCAGCCGTACTTCACTACCCCCTGAGCCTCCTGCCCCACCTGAGACGCCATCGACTTCAGGTACGGTCAGACCTCCCTATTCTCACACTACCCCGGAGGATGACGATGAACCATTACCACCCCCGCCGGACTTTACTAATCCTGCTGTAACACCTGAGAGTCTGGCGGGGCAACCAGCTTATCTGGCGGAAATAAATAAATTTCAAATATTCATCAGTCCTGAAAAACCCGTTGACTCCGTTGCCAGATGCGCTCCGCTGGCTTTGGAGGCCGGTAACACAGACCCATTGCACAGGAGTTCAGGTATTCGTTATCGCCGCGCCCATGCCTCTCGAAAAGCCCTGCTGTTTGAACTGCTGATGAGCCAGCATCGTATTTCTGCTCACGATGAAGCCATACATTTGAATACCGATATCATCCGGCTTATCCAGCTGGGTATTATGTCGACTGCCGTTTCAGAGCAAGACTTACTTAACAGGAAACCAAACCCTCAGGCTAAAGAGGTATGTCTGAATTTTCTCCTGCAGGCAGAAAATGTAACCCCACCTGTTGCCACTTTTGTTGCCGACATTGTTGCAGGAATCCATTACCAGGACAGCCTTGCAGCAAAGGTTATGCGCGATGTTATTCGCCTTGAGGAGATGCGCTTTGCAGACAACTTTGATATCGACAGCCTTGAAAGCAACAGAGGATACGCTGTTGCCGCTGCACATAAACGGATAGCGTCCCGGTTTTGTGATCAATGGCGGAAATTGCTGGCAAAAGAAGGTGAACTGAATAAGGCTGCCCGCCTGGTAAACCGGGCAGAGGATGTACCTCCTCCCGCTGCTGGCTATCAGCCTGAAGACGATGCAAACCGAAGAGAGCGATTAGAAGAAGACCAGAACGTCTATGGAAGGCACCTGGAACTGCTGAGCAGTGATGAAGAACTTCGCTTCCTGAAAAACCTGCACATTCCTGAGAGGCCATTGCGGTCAGATTGACAGGGCGACTTCGCGCTCCAGCAACTGGACTGCCTGCTGCTGGTCATCACACTGGTCAAAACGCTCAATAAATTCAGGTTTGACCAGTTTTCTCGCCAATCGGGAGAACACTTTCAGGTGCTGATCTTTTGCACCAGAATCTGGAACAGCCAGTAAAAATATAGTTTTCACGGGTTCTTCACAGTTCTCCTGCCAGCGCAAAGGCTCCCGTAGCCGTAAAATGCCCACCGAATGACACAGTACATGCTCAGACTGTAAGTGGGGAATCGCGATGCCATGTCCCATCCCTGTTGAGTACAGGGCTTCACGAATCCAGATCGCTTCTTCCACAGGGCAACTATCCGCTAAGCGTCCATCCATCAACATCATATCAACCAGCTCTTTAACTGCTTCTTCCCTGCTGAGGGCTTCATAGTCGAGGTTGACAATGGCCGTACCAAATACAGACCGGGAAGAAACATCACTACGAAACGCTCGCAGCAAAGTCTGCACCGCCTGAATATTGTTGCAGGCTATCGCCTGATCCAGCAGTTCCCGACAATCTGACGAGTCCAGATGACTCAGCTTCTCTTTAATCGCAGGGATATAAGTACCGGGCAAGCTGATTTCATCCAAACCCAAACCAACCAGAAGGGGTAAGGCTTCAGGATCGGTTGCCATCTCGCCACAAAGACCTGTCCAACGGTGACATTTTCGGGTTTCATGGGTGACCATTTTCAGTAGACGCAGGAAGGACGGGTGCAGATAGCTGTACAAATCTCCGACTTTTTCGTTGTCCCGGTCTGCCGCCAGAAAGTACTGAGCCAGATCGTTACTGCCAATGCTGAAAAAATCGACCCAGGGTGCCAGCTGATCAATGATCAGGCACGCTGAGGGAACCTCCAGCATAATGCCCAGACGAATGACGCCATAGGTTTCATTGTTCTGGATCATCTCTTCCTGAATCGTGTGGATAACATCCCTGACCCACAACACTTCGTCCAGACAGCTGACCATCGGAATCATAACCAGTACAGTTCTTTCCCGGGCCGCTATCAGGATGGCTCGAACCTGTATGCGAAAGAGGTCAAGAAACTCAGGATACAAACGGATAGCACGGTAACCCAGAAAAGGGTTCTCTTCTTCTTCCAGGGCAAAATAATCAACCGGTTTATCTGCCCCAACGTCCATGGTGCGAATAATAACGGGACGTTCTTCAGCCAGTTTCAGGATTTTGCTGTAGGTGGTCACCTGTTCCTTTTCATCCGGAGCCTGTTCCCTCTGCATATAAATCATTTCGGTGCGAAACAGGCCAATGCTCTCGGCCCCCTGCCCAAAAGCCTGTTCTGCATCCTCTACCCCAACAATATTGGCACCTATCTCCAGCCGTTGACGATCACGGGTTTCAGCCAGCCTGTCAATAAAAGGATGATAACGTTCATTCATTCTTTGCTGCTTTCGGCGTTCCTGCTGATAGTAACGTCCCACCTCTCTGGAAGGGTTACCAATCAATATGCCCAGCCCGGCATCCAGAATGACTTCACCGGAAGTATTCATTAACTCTCTGGCTCCTTCCGCTCCTACAACAACAGGAATTCCTCTCGCCTGCGCAATCAATACCGTATGCGATGCTTTACCTCCTGACTCCAGCACCAAGCCATTCAGATAACGGTGATCCAGAGCCAGAAACTGGCTGGGCGTCAGATTATCGGCAAGGCAAATACTGTGCTGGCTGAGAACATCAGGGGTATACAGACAACCACTGCCGTAGGAAAAATGCATCAGCTGGTCACACAGGTCCCGAATATCAATCACCCTGTCCTGCAGATAAGTGCTGTCACCGCTTTTCAGTGCATGGGAAAAATGCTCCATTGTGGCCTCAATACTTTCAACGACCGATAAACCATTGTTCACATGATCCAACATTCTTCTTTTAAAGTCCGGGTCACAGGCCAGCGTGTAATGCGCCCCAAGGACTTCACGCTCTGCAATCAGCTCAGCATTTTCAATCGCCTGAAAGAGTTTCTTCTGAACCTGCTCCAGAGCACCAATAAGTCGTAACCGTTCCCCGGTCACACCGGCATAAACAGCATGATCCTGAGTCGGTAAAAAACGGTATTCTTTCAGACAGACCGGAGCTCCCCTGGCCCAACCTTCTCCCGTGGCATGTCCTTTGGCAACATTCATTTTCAGGACTCGCAAAGAAGGGGGCAGATACGAAGAAGCAGCCTTAGCTGGGGTAACGGGTATGTCGCTTCCGGGGAGTTCTTTTTGAATAAAGTACCGCAGTCGGCTTAATGCCCGGTCGGCATCAACACCCTTGATTATCAGCTTACACACATCACGGAAAGTAATGTCTGCGGAAATTAAAGAAAGTGCACTGCTGCCGTTTGCAGTCCTGCCATTGCGCTGGTTTTCAAGAGTCACTTCAACTCTGAACGCCTGAATCTCCTTAACAAGAGAGCTGGCGGGTCGGGCATGCAGCCCATTAATCAACTCACAGGTAAACACTAGTTCCTTACTGCTCATTACCCCCGGCATCTCCTGTCATACTGTTTTAATA
Source organism: Endozoicomonas euniceicola (assembly GCF_025562755.1). Lineage (GTDB taxonomy): Bacteria > Pseudomonadota > Gammaproteobacteria > Pseudomonadales > Endozoicomonadaceae > Endozoicomonas_A > Endozoicomonas_A euniceicola. Next base: position 2,412,264 of record NZ_CP103300.1, on the reverse strand, counting down.
ATTGATGATCATCATCCTTAAAGCTCTGCAATATTGAGCAGAAAAGTGAAACACCGCTATCCCTCCCTGCCATCAGGATGCAGACACACTTCGCCCCAGCTGGGTCATCACAGCATCCGGGTTTCGAATAGCTTCAGCGACAGGCACCTTGACAACCTTCAGGGTATCAAAGCGATCCTCACCTTCAACGGCAATATCAACGGCAAACAGGGCGATGTCCGCTTCTTTAATATCGAGAGGCGTGATTTCATTTTCAATCCCCATCGCTCCCTGAGTTTCAACCTTTACATCATATCCCTGTAATAAAGCGGCTTCTGTCAGTTTTTCCGCAGCCATATAGGTGTGTGCAATACCTGTGGGACAGGCTGTTACTACAACCACTTTCATAAAACAGCCCTCTTGCACTGCAAGTCATCAACGTATTGTAAGTCTGCAAAAATTTGTAACTGACGTGCGGTCAGTTTCGAGGCAATAGAGATAAAACCAGCGTTATCAGTTCCCATAATTACCCGTCTGAAATTTATTCTTTAAATGGGAAAGTAGAGTCTGGCCGATAACAGGCAGCCCTACGGTTGTTTTCCTTTGGGAGATAAGGCTAGTAGAAGATTGGATACTATGAAAAGAAAAAGCCGGATCAATTAATCCGGCTTTCGAAGAGTGGTAAAAGCTGACGGCGAGAACTCTATTTTACTCCCAGCCTGCTGGTATTTTGATTTCAAGCACGTTCATCAATTCCCCGGAAGCTGCCAGAACCCTGTAGCGGGCAAAGGCTTCCTGGTAAATTGCACTGGTCAGGCTGCGACTGGACTGAAACAGTTCGTTCTCACTGTCCAACAGATCCAGAAGCGTCCTTTTACCAATATTGAACTGTTCCCGGTAAGCTTCAACACTCTCGCGGCTCGACTCTTCATGCAGACGCAGAAACTTCTGCTGCTCCCTATTGAATTCATACGCAGCCCAGGCGATCCGGAGGGTTTCTTCGAGGGTCCGCAAAACCCGATCACGCTGGGCCCGACTCTCTTCAGCGCGATAGGCACTTTCATCAAGGCGGGCTTTGTCAGCTCCTCCTTTGAACAGGTTGTACCTTAATTTCAGTACTGCCGTGGCATCACGAACCCTGCCTGCCTGACCGTCTGCATTTTTTTTCCAGCTTTGATCCAGTTCAAAATCCAGTGTTGGATAGAAACTACTTTTCAACGATTCATACTGAGACTGCGAAGCCTTGATTTCATGGGCTGACGCCAGGGCATTAGGATGTGAGTTAATCGTGTTCTGCAAGGCAGCTTCCAGCGACTCTGGCATTTTTAGCTTCCATGAGCCAGGCTGTTCAAGATCGCCGGGCATTGACCCTACCAAAGCCATAAACTCACTTTCAGCATCAGCAAGATTGTTACGGGCATTGACGACATTGGCATTGGCACGAGCCCGCCGACCTTCAATCTGGGCAAGGTCAGAACTTCTGGCAACCCCCTGCTGAGCCCGTTGCTGAATCTGTTGAAAAATAACATCGTGCATTTTCAGATTCTCAATGGCCAGATCAATCATATCCCTGCGTTCAAGGACTTTCAGATAGGCATCGACAATCTTCAGGCTCAGGTCCTGCAAAGTGTTCTTCAGGCGCAATGATTCGGCTTTGGCACGCTGACGGGCCTGCTCAACACTGTTTTTGGTATTAAATCCGGAAAACAGGTTTTGCTTTACAGACAGGGAGGCTTCTTTGCGGGTTACAATTTTGTCGTTATTGTCAAGACCATCAACATACCTCTTCTGCTTGCCAACCCCCGTTGTTATATCGACAGTAGGGAAATACCTTCCCCAAACTGCATCCGCATTCTCCATTTCAGCACGGTAACGGTTCAGACTGGCGAGCGCCTGAGGGTTTGTTTGCAACGCTTTATTCAGAACTTCCTGAAGGGTTTCAGCAGAACTGGCAGCCGGTATTGAAAGGCAACCCAGGAATACCCCCGCTGCCAGCGACACTCTCATTTTCATTAGCATTCCCTGCGATTTTGTTTGGATTTGAATAATGGCAGCATCGACCGGCTAACAGAAACCTTTAGCTCTGGCCGTTATGAGTGAACAAACCTCGGGTTGTCTCTGGTCACAGGTAACACTTATGTGCTAAAAAATGCAGATACTGGTACACCAGAATAGCAGGGCAGCTAATAGCCTGAAGCCGTACCCTATATACGGCAGATTGATTAAAAATAATAAGGTGAACCTGAACAAGGGGGCAAAATGGCCAATGTCTTAGTAGTTGACGATTCGCCCAAAGAGCTGTATCGACTAAAAGCCATACTGGAAAAAAACGGTTACAACGTCATTACCGCTGAAAACGGTGCCGACGGGGTTGCACTATGCAGGCGGGAAAAACCGGATGCGGTTCTGATGGACATAGTCATGCCGGGATTAAACGGCTTTCAAGCAACACGACAACTGTCTAAAGACTCAGAAACTCATCGAATTCCCATTATCATCATCACGACAAAGGATCAGGAAACTGACAAAGTCTGGGGACTGCGACAGGGAGCGAAAGACTACCTGACCAAACCCATTGATGAAAAAGTGCTGCTGAATACACTGACAAAACTCACCAGCCCGGTATCTGCTTGATTTATAAAAACAGCCATGAGCGAAGAAACAGCCATGAGCGGAAAAAAAGCCATGAGCGAAAAAACAGCCATGCCAACGCCAACCGATGAAAAGGCACCTGCAAGCAATAACAAAGCAACGGTTTTAAAACCCTTCGAGTTGCTTCAGCAGATGCAAACCCAGGTGGTTCTCCATGCCCAGGAGCCTCCGGAATGCAAGCAGCCAACCGCGCCATGGGTGGGTATAGGCTTCAGGCTGAACCAACGGCACTACGTCGCAGGTATTGAGGACATCACTGAGGTTCTGCCTGTCCCGACCATAACACCACTGCCTGGAACAAAAAGCTGGGCAAAAGGCCTGTCTAACGTTCATGGACGTCTGGTTCCAATTATCGATCTGCCAGAGTTTCTTGGTTTACCGACACCATCAGGCAGAAACATACGACGGATTATGGTAGTCAGCTGTCAACAGATGCCTGTCGGCCTGATCGTTGACGAAGTGCAGGGGATGGTACACTTTCCTTCAGAGTGTTTTACTAAAGAAGCCCTGACAACCACTGCTGACAGCACAGACACTGTTAATTACTTTACTGAAGGCTGTTACAGCCTGGAAAAAAAATACCCAGTTTTCAGCATCAACAAATTAGTCAATCATTCAGACTTTCTAATGGCGGTCACTGAATAACATAATCGGGAATAATAATAATGAAAGGCATCAATGCAGACAGTGCCCAAAGTAGATCAGGCTATCGCGCAACAGCCGGGGCTATCTCGCTGTTAATTCTATCGCTTGTGGTTATGCTGACAGCATTGGTTTACATCAACCAGGAAAACCGCCTCAGCCAGCAACTGATTTCCAGCTCTGGTGAGTTGCGGGTACTGTCACAGAGAATTTCCACCAACTCATCCGAGGCAGCCGGGGGCAAGGAAGAAGCCTTTACCCTGCTGAGGGAAGCCCGCAATGAGTTCGATGAAACGTTTAGTTCTCTATACAACTCTGATGTGACCGTCTCACCCTATATGCAGCCCGGTGATATCTCCGCCCTGAGCCAGCTTAAATCCATTGAAGCTTCATGGACAGAACTGAGAGCTGAAGCAGACAACATTCTGGCTGCCGAAGAAACGGTTCTGAATCTGCACGATATGGCAGGTACTCTCAGTGACACCATTCCACAACTACAGGTGGAATACGATGAAGTCATTGATATTCTGCTGGAAAACGGCACCCCGACAGACCAGGTTGCCCTGGCACAACGCCAGTCGTGGCTGGCTGAAAGAATTGTAGCCAACGTTTCCAGAATTCTGCGCGGGGGCGAAAATGCGATTATAGCCGCCGATACCTTTGGCCGTGACACCAAATTGTTTGGTCGGGTTCTTGAAGGTATGCTGTATGGCAACCAGGCCATGCGCATCAACCAGGTCACCGATGATGAAGCCCTGGACAGGCTCGCAGAAATTGCCGATCTGTTCAGTTTCGTAGAAAGCAGCGTGGACGAAATACTGGTCATCTCACCAGAACTGTTTCAGGTGCGTGCAGCGTCCAGCATGATTTTCACCGATGCCCAGCAATTGCTGCAACAGACTTCCATCCTCCAGGACACCTTTGAGGCAACAGCCCGGTCCCGCTTTGTTAATGAAACCTTCGTGATTGTTATTGGAGTACTGGCCTTTATTGCACTGGTGCTGGTGGCCATAAGCATTAACCGCGCCGCACAACGGCGACTGGCTGAAACCCGGGCTCAGAATGAAGCCAACCAGAAAGCCATCATGCGCCTGATGAATGAAATGGAAGACCTTGCAGAAGGAGACCTGACGGTTTCAGCCACCGTTACAGAAGACTTTACCGGCCCTATTGCAGACTCTGTCAACTTCTCCATTGAGCAGCTTCGTGCCCTGGTCAAAACCATTCACCAGTCTGCGGTTGAGGTGGACAGCTCAGCCCGGAAAACCCAGAGCACTGCTAACGAGATGGCACAGGCTGCTGAAAACCAGGCCCGGGAAATCAGCATTACCACACAATCGGTTAATGCTATGTCCGAGTCCATGCGTCTGGTATCACGGGACGCGGCACAATCTGCCGAAGTGGCGAGCCGCTCTGCAGATATCGCAACCAACGGGACACAGGTTATTCGTAACACCATCAGCGGTATGAACATTATCCGGGATCAGATTGAGGACACTTCCCGTCGGATTAAACGACTGGGTGAGTCTTCCCGTGAAATCAGCGACATTATCTCACTGATTAACGACATTGCTGACCAGACGAATATCCTGTCCCTTAACGCTGCCATTCAGGCCTCCATGGCGGGTGAAGCAGGCCGGGGCTTTGCAGCCGTGGCAGACGAAGTGCAACGTCTGGCTGAACGGGTGTCCGGCGCAACCCGGCAGGTAGAAACGCTGGTAACCGCTATTCAGAACGATACCCACGAAGCCGTTGCGTCCATGGAACAGACCACTTCTCAGGTAGTCAACGGTGCTCAGCTGGCAGAAGACGCAGGTATAGCACTGGCAGAAATTGAACAGGTGTCTGGTAATCTGGCAAGGCTGGTCAGAGATATCTCTGCCACAGCAAGAAACCAGACAGAATCTGCCGCACAGATTTCCCAGCGCATGTTAACGATAAGCGACATCACAAACCAGACCGCTTCCGGAAACACCGCAACTGCTGATTCTGTAGGGACTCTGACAGAAATGGCGGTAGAAATGCGCCAGTCCGTTTCCGGCTTCCGGCTCCCGGACTCAGGTTCGGATTCCCCCGCTGAAGCCTTTATAGGAGAGTCCGCTGGCACTGAAATCAATCCGGACATTGATGACGATGAGTTCAGCGCGACCGCTTGAGTCACAACTTGAGTCATAACTTGAGTCATAACTTGAGTCATAACTTGAGTCATAACTTGAGTCATAAAGTGCTGAAAACGATGCGTTGACAACGATACGCTGAAAAACAGGGTTGCTTTTAACGGAGCCGTTCATGGCAGATCAACAGGGCTATGCCGATAATAACCATCTTGATAGGCACGATGCCGGGAACCATGCCGGAGACAGCCCGGGCGGTACCGACGCATTATCCAAAGCGGCCTTTTTCCATCCACAGATACCCGACTTTCCACCTCCTCTCAGTGATGAGCAGATTCAGAAGCTGGAACAGTCCGACATCACCAGCCTGCTGCCTAAAATACGACAGAAATATCAGGTTGTACTGGCTGCTTATCTGCGTGAGCAGCACAGAGAGCAACAGCTACAGTTTATGGCTCGCATCTTCGCCAAGCTACAGAATCTGTGCTGGGATGCTCCCCTGAGTCCATTATGGGAAGCCTGTATTGCCCTGGTTGAAGGTTTACAGAACGGCAGTATTAAGCAAAGCCTGCCTGTCACCAACCTGTTGCGCTCCGTAGACTTGCAGCTTCGGGCTTTTGTGGTCAAAGGGCCATCGTTTATTAATACAACACCCGACGACCGGCTATTCAGGGGTTTGCTGTATTTTATTGCCCAGTCCCAGTCTGAGGGTGACGGCAGTTTTGGCAGCGCCATAAAAGCTCGCTATAAACTTCATGACGCTTTGAATAACAGTGAAGACAATGCCACTGCTGGCAAAGAGGCTGCAATAGAGGCTTTGAGCAGTGAGCTGGCAGGCATCAAAGACGCCTTAAATCTCTATCTCATGGCTACTGAGCCAGACCCACTGCCCCTCCAGAACCAGCTCCCGATTATTCAGCAGGTAAGCGACACTCTGATAATGCTTGGGCTGGAAGAGCAGGGACAACAGGTTCTGCATTATAAACAACAACTACACAGTGTTATTGAAACTGGACACAGCGCACAAAACAGTAACGCGGAAACGGCACTCATCACCATCGCAACCGGGCTGTTAAAACTGGAGACGGTTCTTCAGCATTTTGCCAGCGGCAAACCGGCTGAATCCACACCTCTGCCAGCTTCCCTTACATTAGTTGAAATTGAACCTGATACAGCTGTACCCGAACGTTCATCAAACGCTGTTTTCCAGACTGATGAGCCTTTGGCGGAGCAAGCTGAATCTCCGTCTGACTTATCCGACACTACGGCCAAAACGACGCCCGAAACCTCGCCAGAAGGAAAGACAGGTCCGATTGATAAAGACCTGTTGGAGGTATTCAGGGAAGAGGCAAGTGACGTTCAGAAACAACTGACCAGCCTTATCCCCCGCTGGCAATCATCGACAGACAGGCAGCTTGATATACTGGCGGATATACGACGTGCCTTTCATACCCTGAAAGGTAGTGGGCGTATGGTTGAAGCCAATATCATTGGTGAGCTGGCCTGGTCGATTGAAAATATGCTTAATCGCCTGATTGAGGGTACTACGACCTTTACTCCGGACATGGTGAATCTGGTTGCCCGCGCCAACGATATGCTCCCGGCGTTACTGGACGATTACATCCATGACAATCAGCTTCTGACTCCCGATGTGCTGGTCTGCATGGAAATGGCAGATGCCCTGGCCATCGGGGAGCAGTATTCAGCGCCAGAACACCCCGATGCGCCTGAAGAAGACGACGATAATGGTATTTCTGTGCAGTTTGGAGAAGTTATCGATGATCAGCCAGTACAAACACCAGCTGCCAGCCAGGTTCAGCACGAAATTGAAGTTGAAGAAATAGAACTGCTGGACCTGTTCCTCGATGAAGCCTTTGAGATAAGTGAAGATGCCCACCAGGCTCTGGAAGACTGGGTTAAGGAAACATCCAATCCAGAACCTGTTAAAGAAATCCAGCGTCTGCTTCATTCATTAAAAGACGGTGCGCGAATATCTGAGCAGCACGATCTGGCAGACCTCAGCCATGCTCTGGAAGGCGTTTACCAGTTAATTGCATCCCGCCAGTTCACCAATGAAAAATGGACTGCTGATGTCCCTTTGGGCTTAATGCAGGCTACCCACGATCGTATTGATCAGATGCTGCAAGCCATTAAGGCTGATCAGCCGGTTCCGGACACTTTAATATACCTGCAGAAACTGAATGAATGGCAGGCACAACAGAATATACCGTCATTCCCGAAAAGGCAGGAATCTACCGCGGCAGTGGATCCCTGCCTTCGCAGGGATGACGGAGGGGTAACCTCCCTGACTGCGGAACCTGAATTGCTGACGACAGATGAAGCCCATCATCTGCCGGATTATCTCGCTCAGCCATTTGCCGGGGAACCACAGTCCGATGATATAGAGTACACACCCGTATCCCGGCAGCTGAAACAGAACCGGGAGAGGGTTCAGGTTTCAGCGGAGTTATTTGAACAGCTTATCGACCTCTTCGATGATTCCAGCATTAACCACGCTCGTATCGAACAGGAAGTCACAGACATTCGTCATACTCTGGATAAAGTGGAAACCACTATCATCCGGGTCACGGAACAGCTGGATATGGGAACCCAGTCACAACTATCACGCTCTCTGATGGAATCAGCCTCAGTTCTTGCTGACCTTCGTCTGGTGATTGCAAAGAAGAGCAGTGAAGCCGGTACCCTTCTTATGCAACAGTCCGGAACACAAATTCAGCTTCAGGACAAATTGCTACAAGCACGAATGGTGTCGTTTTCCTGCCTGCTGCCAAAGCTAAAGCAAATAACAGCCAGAGTTTCTGATGAGCTGGGAAAACCTGTAAAACTGAACGTTCAAAATGCAGAAGGTAACATGGACCGTACCATGCTGGATCGGATTCTTTCACCGCTTGAGTATCTGATCCGCAACGCAATCAGTCACGGCATTGAAGACGCTGATGATCGCAGGGCCACAGGAAAATCCGAAACCGGACAGCTGGAACTGGTGGTTAAAAGAGAAGGTACAGAGATTGTTCTGGAGTTACACGACGATGGAGAGGGTATTGATGTCGATGCCATTCAGACAAAAGCTGTAGAAATGCACTTGATCGCACCCAATGACCAGCTACCTGATTCCGACCTGATTCAATTGATTCTTGAGCCTGGTTTCACTACCACTGACACCTCAGCCCATGGTGTTGGACTGGACAGGGTCAACGCCGAAATAAGGCAGATGGGCGGCAGTACGCAAATTGAAAGCACCCGCGGTAAAGGCTGCTGCTTCAGACTCAGGCTGCCCTTTACCCTGTCAATGCACCGCGTCCTGGTGGTACAGGCCGGTGACAGCCTGTACGCCTTACCTCTGCAATCTATTGCTGGCGTCACCACCATTGCAGCAAACACTCTGGCAAGCTGCTTTCAGAACCCACTGCCTCTTGAGCTCGCAGGGGATCAGTATCAGGTGCTATCTCTGGGACAACTGACCGGTAATACGGCACCAGAGATTCAGGAAGCCTCTTGTCACATGGTTCTGCTTGATCGGGGTGGACAGAAATACGCCCTGCATGTGGATGAGCTGATTGGCAGAAGGGACATTGTCAGCAAAACTCCTGGCCCTCAGTTTGCCACCTTGTCTGGAGTGAAGGGTGCCACGATCCTGGGTGATGGTCGGGTTGTGATTGTTATCGACCCTGCGGTACTGATTCGCCAGTTCAGAGTCAGCGAATATTATGCTCATCGTCGGACGCCTGATATGAATAAGAGGTTTACACTCTGATGAATACCAGAACCCTTTCGTCGCTGCTGATTCCCATGCAACAAAAGCCATTACTGGTGCCTGCTGTTTGTGTGGTGGACATCATCGACTACACCCGACCCACTGGTAAAAGCCATTCTGAAGACTGGTATCCGGGGGATATCGTCTGGCGCGGGCAACAAATTCCCCTGATTGTTTTTGAGCGCCTGAACCAGCGACGGTGTGCTGAATTTTCAGCCAGCGCCAAACTGGCTATTTTCAATAGCCTGTCAGAAGGCTCAGAAACTCCGTTCTATGGGATGGTTATACAGGGGCTGCCTCAGTCGCTTGAATTGCTGTTTTCCGACATTCAAACGGCCGAAGCAGAGGCTGGCGTTGCAGAAAAGGCGCAGGTCATTGTTAACCAGCTACCCGCCTGCATTCCTGATCTTGAGCTAGTCGATGAAAAACTTAAGATGCTTACGCACTCTGCTCTCCCCGAACATCTCCCCACAGATACTGCATCAGCGTAATGGCTGATACCGGTGCAGTTTCAGTGCGTAATACCCTTGGTCCCAGGGCCAGCGCATTGAACCCCTGTTGCTCCGCACGCTCTATTTCATCCGCCGTCAGTCCGCCTTCAG